>JBIJCL010000050.1:0-9474 GCA_044344725.1 Steroidobacteraceae bacterium
CAGGCTGAGTACGATATCCGCGTGGCGACTCGCAAGTCGATCTCAAAGCTGATGCCGCGGATAAGGGTCTATCGTGCATCCGCCGCCTGATCTACGACATTCACTGCAAGCTGCGCGCGACGACTGAGTGGGAGTGACTCTGCAAGCCATCACCGAGACTCGTGATTGGGTCGAGCGGGTAGTCATCGGCCTCAATCTCTGTCCGTTTGCGCCGGCGCCGGCACTCAAGGGGTTGATCCGCTACGTCACGAGCGAGGCCGAGACGCAAGAAGCTTTGCTGGAAGATCTGGCGACGGAGTTGCAGCACCTCGTTGCGTCACCGCCTGAGGAGATCGAGACGACCTTGTTGATCCATCCGCGGGTCCTGCAGGATTTCCACGACTTCAACGATTTCCTGGGGCTTGCGGATGAACTGCTGCGGGTGTTGGAGCTGGAGGGCGTGATTCAGATCGCAAGCTTCCATCCGCATTACCAGTTTGCCGACGCCGACTCCGATGACATCGGTAATGCAACCAATCGATCGCCGTATCCAACGCTTCACTTGTTGCGCGAGGAGAGCATATCTCGGGCGGTCGACTCTTTCGGTGATACCCGTCGCATCTCCGCGACCAACCTCGCGACGCTCGCAAAGTTGGGTCCGGAGGGGTTGCAGGCATTGAGACGCGGCGAGCCAGGGTGACGCGCGCCTCAATCAACATCTTGAGCCCGAAGAAACTGTTGCACACGAAGTGGACGGCGGTCGCGCCGCGCAACAAAGAAAAGCATTTCCTCGTGACCAAAGTGATCGAACCGATACCCCCGGGGTCGCCCGTGGTATCGATCGAGATCGAGGCGGTTCACTCCAAGCGCACACGTGTGATCGCCTGGCGGGAGCTCAAGGACGCCGCGCAGTGGCGACGCGGATGGGTCTGACGACGGGGTGATGTTCCTTCGATCTCAGGCGGCCGCGGCTGCGACGGAGGGCGCCGAGCTACGAATCAGATAATCGAAGGCGCCGAGTGCCGCCTTCGCGCCATCGCCGGCGGCGATGACGATCTGCTTATAAGGCACCGTGGTCACATCACCCGCCGCAAACACGCCGAGCGCATTCGTTGCGCCGTGATGGTCCACCACGATCTCCCCGAAGCGAGACAATTCGATCGTGCCTTTCAGGAATTCGGTGTTGGGTACGAGACCGATTTGCACGAACACGCCCTCAAGCTCGAGTCGGTGTGTTTCACCGCTCGCGCGGTCTTTGAAGGAGAGGGCATTCACGGTCCTGCCGTCACCATGAATCTCCGTGGTCTGAGCGTTCACCACGATCGATACGTTCGGCAGGCTCTTGAGCTTCGAGACGAGCACGGCATCGGCCTTGAGCTGATCCATGAACTCGACCACGGTGACGTGTCCGACGACACCGGCGAGATCGATCGCGGCCTCCACACCGGAGTTACCACCGCCGATCACGGCGACACGCTTGCCCTTGAAGAGCGGCCCGTCGCAGTGCGGGCAGTAGGCCACGCCACGATTTCGATATTCCGATTCGCCCGGCACGTTGACGTTGCGCCAGCGCGCACCGGTCGCGACGATCACCGATCGTGAACGCAGCGTGCCGCCATGATTCATCACGACCTCGACGAGTTCGCCGGGCTTGGAAGCGGGGACGAGCTTTTCGACGCGCTGCAGGTTCATGATGTCGACCTCGTAGTGGCGCACATGCGCCTCGAGATCGGCAGCGAATTTCGGTCCGTTGGTTTCGAGTACGGAGATGTAGTTCTCGATCCCCAAGGTGTCGTTGGTCTGACCGCCAAAGCGCTCCGCGGCAATACCCGTTCGAAGTCCCTTGCGCGCGGCATACACGGCAGCGGCCGCACCCGCAGGACCACCACCGACGATGAGTACGTCATAGGGCGCCTTGGCGTCGATTTTGGCGCGCTCTTTTTCGGCGCTGTTGGTGTCGAGTTTCGCGAGGATTTCTTCGAGGCTCATGCGCCCCGAGCCGAAGAGCTCGCCGTTCAGGAAGACCATCGGCACGGCCATGATCTGGCGCGCCGTCACTTCATCTTGATAAAGGGCACCGTCGATGACGACAGTTTCGACGTTAGGGTTGAGAACCGACATCAATGTCAGTGCCTGCACGACATCGGGGCAGTTGTGGCACGACAGTGACATGAAGACTTCGAAGCGCAGCTGAGACTGCAGACTGCGGATCGTCTCGAGACTCGCGTCATCGACTTTCGGCGGATGGCCGCCACTCCACAGCAGCGCGAGCACCAATGAGGTGAACTCGTGACCGAGCGGAACAGCTGCAAAGTGCAGCGAGGTCGAAGCGCCCACTCGACGGATCTGGAACGAGGGGCGACGGGTGTGTTGACCGTCCAGCCTGACCGACACTTTGTCGGTCAGGCTGGCGATCGTTTCAAGCAGGGCACGCATGTCCTGCGCGCCCTGCGACTCATCGAGAGAGGCGATGAGCTCGACGGGTTGGACGATCTTCGTCAGATACGCCCGTAACTGGGACTGAAGAGTTTCGTCGAGCATCATGTTCTGCCGATGAGTAGCGGGGGACGCTTAGATTTTGCCCACGAGATCGAGCGACGGCTTCAGCGTCTCCGCGCCCGGAGTCCACTTGGCCGGGCAAACCTGACCCGGGTTCTTGGCGACGTACTGAGCGGCCTGAACCTTGCGGAGCAATTCCTTGGCGTCACGGCCGATGCCGTTGTCGTGGATCTCGCACAACTTGATCACGCCTTCCGGGTTGATCACGAAGGTGCCGCGCAGCGCGAGGCCTTCTTCTTCGATCATCACGCCGAAGTTGCGGGTGATGGTGCCGGTCGGGTCGCCGATCAGCGGGTACTGCACTTTGCGGATCGTGTCCGAAGTGTCGTGCCACGCCTTGTGCGTGAAGTGCGTGTCGGTCGATACGCCGTAGACTTCGACGCCGAGCGACTTGAGAGTGTCGTAGTTGTCGGCGAGGTCACCGAGTTCCGTCGGGCAGACGAAGGTGAAATCGGCCGGGTAGAAGAAGAACACGGACCACTTGCCCTTGAGCGACTGATCGGTGACTTCGATGAACTTTCCGTTGTGGTAGGCCGTGGCCTTGAACGGTTTGACGGCGGTATTGATGAGGGACATGCGACTTCCTATCGATAGTGAAAAGAGGATTCCAGAGCACCGCAACCTAGCGGGGCGAGGCGAAGTATGGGCTAGAAGTCAGAATTAGTACAATCGATAGATCGAATATTATCGATAGATTCTATCAATCGGAGCACGGATGGCAGGTGATGCTCGCGCAAGGCCTCGAGATCGTGGATTATCATCATCCAAGGAGGAAAAAATGTTTGCTGTTTTCGGTTCGTTCAAAAAAACCTATCTCGTGGCGGTGACCGCGCTGAGTGCTCTTGCGGCGCCATCCATTTCCGCCGAGGACTTCTCGATCAAGACCGAGCGCTACACGCTCAAGGTCGAAACGCTCGCGAGCGGCTTGTCTTCCCCCTGGAGTGTGGCGCTGCTACCGGATGGGTTGACGCTCATCACCGAGAAGGCGGGTCAACTGCGTGTTTTGCGCGACGGCAAGCTTCTGGCGCGTCCGGTTTCGGGGCTGCCGGAAGTGACGGTGCGCGGTCAGGGTGGTTTGCTCGATGTCGTCGCGCATCCTGGCTACCCAAGAAATCGTTTGATTTATTGGAGCTACTCGGCGGGTACCGCGACGGAAGTCGGTACCGAAGTGGCCCGGGGTCGTCTCAGCTGTGAAGGCGAGGACTGCCGCCTCTCCGATGTGCAAGTGATCTTTACGCAGAAACCCAAGGCGAACGCCGGGCAGCATTTTGGTTCGCGACTCGTCTGGGATCGCAGTGGAAATCTATTCGTGACGCTCGGCGACCGCGGCCGCCAGGTCGAGGTACAAAATCTCGGCAATCACCTCGGCACGGTTTTGCGTATCACCGAGACGGGAGAAGTTCCCGCCGATAATCCCTTCGCCAAGCGTGAGGGCGCGATGCCCGAGATCTTCACCTACGGCAATCGCAACGTGCAGGGTGCTGCCCTTCATCCGCGCACCGGTGAGTTGTGGGCGACCGAGCACGGCCCGCAAGGTGGCGACGAACTCAATATCCTCCGCTCGGGCCGCAACTACGGCTGGCCGGTGATCACCCACGGACGAACCTACGGTCTCGGTCGCACCATTGGTGAGGGGACAGAGCGTGCCGACATTCCGAAGGCGCTGAAAATTTGGCTGCCACAGTCGATTGCGCCGTCCGGTCTCACGTTCTACACCGGCGCGATCTTCCCGGAGTGGCGCAGCAGTCTTTTTCTCGGTTCTTTGAGAGAGCAGATGCTGATCCGATTAACTTTGAGCGGCGACACCGTCACTGCCGAAGAACGCATCCCCGGTTTCGGACGGGTTCGTGATGTGCGTGAAGGGTCGGACGGCGCGTTGTACGTGCTCTCCGAATCGACGGGAAAACTGTTTCGGTTGACGCCGACCAAGTAAGTCATCTTCGAGGGGGTATCGATGAATCGTGCCGTCCGGGCTCGCGCCCATGTAATGTCTGCGCTCGCGTTATTGATGGTATCCGCGGCACAGGCCGTTGCGAGTGAGCCGTCGCAGGGTCGCGTGATCGAGTCTGCGGAGGGCTTCGACGTGTTGTCGACACGCGAGCGTGTCGAGCCTGAGAATCGCATGGTTCGCGAGCGACTCGATACCCTGCTGCCGCGCCTCATGGCCGAAGCCAATCTCGACATGTGGCTCGTGATCAATCGCGAGTATGCGGAAGACCCGGTCTATTTCACGCTCGTGCCGCAGCCGAGTTTCGCGGCTCGTCGGACCACCATGCTCGTGTTTCATCGGCAGGCCGACGGCAGCGTCGCGCGGCTCTCGGTCAATCGTTATCCGCTCGGCGAGCCTTATTCGTCTGCTTGGGCGGGTGGAGACCTCGATGCGCAGTGGAAGGCTTTGGGCGAGCTCATCGTCAGCCGCAATCCCCAACGTATCGGCATCAATGTGTCGCGCGAGTGGCCCGTCGCCGACGGCCTGACTTCGGCGCTGCACGCACGCTTGCGAGAAGTGCTGCCGCCTGAGTTCGCATCGCGGCTTGTGCCCGCCGAAACGCTCGTCGTGCGATGGCTCGAGACGCGCGGTGCATCGGAGCTCGCCGTGTATCCGCAAATCGTCGGGATCGCGCGTGGCGTAATCGCCGAAGCGTTCAGCTCGCGCGTCATCACACCGGGTGTCACCACGACGCAGGATGTCGCGTGGTACATCCGAGCGCGTTTCGAAAGTCTCGGTCTGCCGATCTGGTTTTTCCCCGACGTGAATCGTCAGCGTCAGGGCATCGCTTGCGAAGCCGATGCTCCGTTCTGCGGCGGCAGCGGCGTCATCGAGCCGGGTGACGTGCTGCACACCGACGTTGGAATTTGTTATCTCAAGCTGTGCACCGACACTCAGGAAATGGGTTACGTCGCGCGACTCGGTGAAACCGAAGTCCCCGCTGGTCTGCAGGCGGCGATGCAGACCGGCAATCGATGGCAGGATCTTTTGACCTCGAACTTTGCGACGGGCCGTACCGGTAACGAGACTCTCGCGCTGACTCGTGCTGCAGCCGACAAGGCGCGTATTTCGGCCAGCGTGTACACGCATGCGCTCGGCATGTTCGGTCACGCGCCAGGTCCGACCATCGGCATGTGGGACAACCAAGGGCCGACGCCCGTGCAGGGCGACTGGCCGATCTACCCAAATACCGTGTACGCCATCGAGGGGAACATCAAGCAGGCAGTGCCCGAGTGGGGCGGTCAGCTCGTGCAGATGAAGCTCGAGCAGAGCGCGCTATTCGATGGGACGCGCGTCACGTACCTTGCAGGCCGCCAGACCCGCTGGCACCTCATTCGCTGAGCGAGACTGCTGCCTAGTCACGTCGCTGCTGCTTAGCTGCGTGGCTGAGAGGGTGTCGGAACGTACTGCTCGTAGACTTCGATGTCGGCGTCGAGCGAGTTGAGATGCTGTTCGATCAGCGGCTTGACGTCTGCCCATTGGAGTCCGCCGACTCCGGTAGCGAGACGCGGCAATGCGACGCTGGTGATTTTCTCTGACTCGATGATTTTGTGCAGAGCCCGCAGGGCGTGGTTGACGTTGGCGATGGTCGCCTTGCCCGGTTTCGCGCCATGGTCGTAAGCGGCTTCCTGCGTCAGCAGGTTGGCGATTCGTTGCCCCGAGGCGCTCGCCCAGACCCAGCAATCTCCGGCTTTGGGATGTCGCGTCTGACAAAAATGACGAAAATCTTTGTAGAGTGCAGGCCAATTCTCGCGCAGCGAAAGCGCGAGTCCCTGTGCAAAATTGTCGTTGGGTGCAACGCCGTGCGCGAGGAGTGCAGCCCTGCTGTTCAGTAAGTCACCGCTGACGTAACGAATCATGGGAATCTCCGTAACTATCGGTTATCCCCAACATCCTCCATCAGTTAGCCGTCGGCGCAATACGCATTCTCCGCGACATTCGCTTTCAACCGGCGAAACCTGCGATTTTCCGGCGCAGGGATTCGATCCACTGGCGGGTTTTAGCGGGAATCTTGGCGACGGGCGGACCGTTCGGATCGATCTCTGCGAACGGCACGATACCGGCGAGCACGCCGTAAAGAAGCAAGGCCGCACCGCCGGTGAAAAACAGTAACGCAGCGGCGATCACGCGAATGAGCGTGACCTCCACACGCAGATAGCGGGCGAGGCCAAGACATACGCCGCTGATCCAGGCGCCCTGACTGATTTGCTGGAGCTGCGTCGGAGTGGCCGTTGGATTATTTTGCTTGTCACCCACCGCGTCCGACTCGGTGATGCGCACAGGGCCGATTTCTTCGAGTGCGGGAATAAGTTCCTGCAGCGTGATCACCGTGGCCTGCGGAGGTTGACGTCGGCGACACTGGTCAGCGACCGCTTGTTCGAGATCGAGGAGGATTTCGTCCCGATCCGGATAGTCCGCGAGTGCCGCAGCCGACTCAGCGAGATATGCCTCGAGGCGAGCGTAGGCATCTTCCTCGATGGGGTACGGGTTGCGATTGAGGCTCGCATGGATGACGCGTTGCATGGGGTTCTCCGTGGCGATCAGTCGCCGAGCTCGATGAGCGTGCGGTCGATGACTTTCCAGTAGCGATCGAGGGTGTCGAGGTGACCGCGACCTTGAGAGGTGAGCCGGTAGTACTTGCGCGGCGGACCGAGGCTTGATTCCTGCCATTCATAATGGACCCAGCCTTCGCGCCGCAGTTTGCTCAACAAGGGATAGAGCGTGCCTTCCTGGGTCGCGAACTCTGTTTTCTCAAGTCGCGCGAGGATGTCGGCCGCATATAACTGCCCGGTGCCGATGACCTTGAGCACGGCAAATTCCAGCAAGCCTTTTTTGATGGCGGAGAAGTGGGTTTCCCGGGTCACGTGTTACTTACCAGTACCTTTATTGAAAAAGGTACAGGATCGAAAACGGCGGGTCAAGCCGTTCCGGGTCGAGCGGTTGAGGTTCGAGTGCTTGAGGTTGCGAGGGCGCTCGCTGAGGTATCGGGGTAGACGGTTTAAACTTCGCCCGTCGCTGTAATCACCACGCATCCAATCTCGGGACCTCGACATGCAAAAGACCTTGATCGCCGTGCACCTCTGGCTCGCTGCGTTTTTCCTGCCGATCGCCGTGATGTTCGCCTCGACAGGCGTGCTCTACACGATCTCGATCAAGGGAAGTTATGAAGAGACGAGCCGATCGATCGATCTCGCGCAGCCACTTTCGCCTGAGCTCAGTACTTTGACGGCCGTCGTGGAGCGCGCCCTCGACGAGGCCGGCGTCGAGCATCCGTCCGGGGCGGCTTCCATCAAAAAGGCCGGGACCTCTTTCGAGCTTGAGTGGACGGGCGCCAGTCGAGATGTCGTTTTGAAGCCCTCCGCTGATCCGCTGAGCGCCACGCTCGTCATCAAAGAAACCACGCCTTGGCGTCATCTCGTGCAGTTGCACAAGGCGAAGGGCAGTGAGGTGGCCAAGGGCATCTCCGTGTTGTGGGGCATCGGTCTCGTGGTCATTCTGCTGTCGGGTTTGCTGATGGCGTGGAATGTGCCGGTCTATCGTCGTAAAGCACTCGCAGCGGGAGGGCTCGGGATCGTCACCTTCGTGGTGTACGTGCTCGCAGGCTGATGAGCGCCGGTAGCCTCCGCTACTGTCTCGACGGCCGTTGGCTCGCGCCGGGCGAGGCCGCCTTCGCGCCGTCGTCGAGTCTCGTGTCATCCGGAGAAGGCTGGTTCGAGACGTTGCGTGTCGAGGCGGGACGGCCGATGTTTTTGCCGCAGCACCTCGACCGGTTGTCAAAAAGCATCTCGCAATTCCGCGGGCCCGATCAGGTTCCGCTCGCGCGCCGTGCAGCTCGACGCTGCCTCCACGCAATGTCCTCAAAGTTTTCGGAGTATGAGTCAGGCCGACTAAGGCTCATCCTCACGTGCGACGACTCTCGCGCAGACTCCGAAACGGGGGCATGGCAGGCGCTTGGAGAGTGGAGCGAGCATCGATCCTCCGCATCGTCGATCGAGCAGGGCATCGATGTCGTCATCGCGTCGTTTTCCCATCCTGGATTGGGGCACCTCGGAAAGTCCGCGAGCTACCACTGGTCCCTCGTCGCACGAAATGAAGCCTTGGCGCGCGGCGCGAGTGAAGCGCTCCTTGTGCGTGACGGGATGATCATGGAGGGTGCGACAGGTGCCATCGCGTGGCAATCCAAAGGGCGGTGGTTCGTCCATGACTCTTCCGAAGTGCTCGAGAGCGTGACGCTCGATGCGCTGCGCCGAGCGGGAGTCTCGCTGGAGTCAGGGTCTTTGCCGGTTTCCGCGCTTGATCCCGATTCGTCGGCGCGTGTCGAAGGGTTGATTTTGATCAGCGCCTTGCGGCTCGCGATGGCGATCCGCAGTTGTGACGGTTGCGCTCTGCCGAGTGCCGTGGCTGAGGCCGCGCGCTGGCGTGCCGCCTTGCTAGAGCTTCACGCCCGAGACGCACGATGAGTTCAACGGCTTCGCTCGCCGATTTGCGTGAGTTGGCCGAGCGATCGCGCGCCGCTGCGGAGCCCTTCGCCTGTTTGGTTTCGGCTCGGGGTCATGCGGACCTCGGGCGCCGCTCGCTCATGGCCAGACAGCTTTCTTTGGAATGGAGCGCGCCTGCCGATCTCTCGGGCTCCGGGGATATCGCGAAGCAGCTTCGCCTCGCATCTCGATGCGCGTTCGCGAACGGCGCGCAGGGTGTACTCGTACTTTTGACCCACGAGGCCGCCGCCTGCTTCGATCGCATTCCCGTTCACGAAGATTGGCTTGGTTTGCCTCGCATTCAACTATGGTCGGCGGCGACAGTCCTGCGCAGCGCGGGTGGCGAGGTCGGAGGTGCGTGGGGCGAGCCTCGAGGGCCCGTGACGCTCGAGGCCCGAGAGGCATTCGAGTCGCCACGTCTCAAAGAATGGCATGCGCAGGCGGTCGCGAAGATTCACGAGGCGATCG
>JBIJCL010000074.1:0-8108 GCA_044344725.1 Steroidobacteraceae bacterium
CTGCTTGGTCGAGGCTCCGGCCGCGGCCAGCAACGTGCAGCACAACGCTCCGCTGCCGAACTGACCGAAAACAACGCAGAAGGCGACGGACGTGGGCATTGCCTCGCGTTCCGTCGCCCGATGCGACGCTTGACGGGGAATAGTCATGGCAATGCTTAATTTTGAAAGAAAATACCGGATCCGGGGTGGCACCCTGGTGGGCGGCGACCTGTTCGACTTCTGGTTCGGCGCCTTTTACGTCGGCTTCTTCGGCATCACTGCAGCGTTTTTCTCGCTGCTCGGTACCGCGTTGCTGGTCTACGGTGCCGCGATCGGTCCCACCTGGAATCTCTGGCAGATCAACATCGCGCCGCCGGACCTGAGTTACGGTCTCGGTCTCGCGCCGCTGCATGAAGGCGGGATCTGGCAGCTCGTGACGATCTGCGCGATAGGCGCATTCGTGTCATGGGCGCTGCGTGAGGTCGAAATCTGTCGCAAGCTCGGCATGGGATATCACGTCCCGGTCGCCTTCGGCAGCGCGATCCTCGCGTATGTCACGCTGCAGGTCGTTCGGCCCGTACTGCTCGGAGCCTGGGGGCATGCGTTCCCCTACGGCATCTTCAGTCATCTCGACTGGGTGTCGAACATCGCCTACCAGTACCTGCATTTCCACTACAACCCGGCGCACATGATCGCGGTGACGTTCTTCTTCACCACGGTTCTCGCGCTCGCGTTGCACGGATCGCTGGTGCTGTCAGCCCTCAACCCGCCGGAAGGCGAGGTGGTGAAGGGCGCGGAACACGAGAACACGTTCTTCCGCGACAACATCGGCTACTCGATAGGCACACTCGGTATCCACCGGTTCGGCTTGCTGCTCGCGATCAACGCGGGTGTGTGGAGCGCGATCTGCATCGTGGTGAGTGGCCCCTTCTGGACTCGAAGCTGGACGGATTGGTGGGCGTGGTGGCTCAACCTTCCGATCTGGAACTGAGGTAAGCAACCATGGCTGAATATCAAAACCTCTTTACGCGCGTGCAGGTCACTGCACCGCATTATCCCGGTATCCCTCACGACCCTCGTGGCGTGTGGGTACGCGGCGTTAAGGCATCGGCCAATTATTGGCTGGGCAAGGTCGGTGATGCGCAGATCGGACCGTTCTATCTCGGTTCGACCGGCGTAGCCTCGATTCTTTGCTTCATCATCGCGTTCGAGATCGTCGGTCTCAACATGCTCGCCTCGGTGAACTGGAATCCCCTCGAGTTCATCCGGCAGTTGTTCTGGTTGGCGCTCGAGCCGCCGGCACCGCAATACGGGTTGCGCATCCCGCCGCTCAGTGATGGCGGCTGGCACCTCATGGCAGGTTTCTTCCTGACCATGTCGGTGCTGCTCTGGTGGGTACGCACGTATAACCTTGCACGCAAGCTCAAGATGGGCACGCACACGGCCTGGGCGTTCGCTTCGGCGATCTTCCTGTTCCTCGTGCTCGGCTTCATTCGTCCGGTGCTGATGGGCAGCTGGTCCGAGGGCGTTCCCTTTGGAATCTTCGCCCACCTCGACTGGACGGCGGCGTTCTCGCTGCGCTACGGCAACTTGCTCTACAACCCGTTCCACGCGCTCTCCATCGTGTTCCTCTACGGATCGGTGCTGCTCTTTGCGATGCACGCCGGCACGATCATGGCGGTCAGTCGTTTCGGCGGTGAGCGCGAAGTCGAGCAGTCGCTCGATCGCGGTACGGCATCGGAACGCGCGGCGCTCTTCTGGCGCTGGACCATGGGCTTCAACGCGACGATGGAATCCGTTCACCGTTGGGCCTGGTGGTTTGCGGTGCTGTGCACGCTCACGGGCGGTATCGGCATCCTGCTGACAGGCACCGTGGTCGACAACTGGTACTTGTGGGCGGTCAAGCACGGCGTGGCGCCGGCGTACCCGACCACCTTCGAACCGCTGCCGGATCCGGCACTGACTTCGGGAGCCGCACAATGAAAACCCAGATCCGTTTGATTGGGGCTCTGTCCGTCGCGCTCGGCCTTTTGGCGGGGTGTGGTGAGCGCCCGCCGATCGATGTCCAGCAGATTGGATATCGAGGCACGGGCATGGAGCAGAACGTCAATCCGCGCTTGCGCGAGCAGATACTCGCCGTGAATCAGGTGGGTGGCGTTCAGCCGCCCGCGGATACCAGCGGTCCGCTCGCCAAGGACATCTACCAGAACGTGCAAGTGCTCTCCGACCTCTCGGTCGGCGAATTCACGCGCGTGATGTTGTCGATGACCGAGTGGGTGGCGCCTGAAGACCAGAAGAACTGCACGTACTGCCACAACGGCGAGAACTACGCCGATGAGAGCAAGTACCAGTATCAGGTCGCTCGCAGCATGTTGAAGATGACCCGCGACATCAACACGAACTGGAAGTCGCACGTCAAAGAAACCGGGGTCACCTGCCACACCTGTCATCGTGGTGGTCCGGTTCCGCAGTACGTCTGGTACGCCGATCCGGGTTCGGGTCGCGAGAATGCGTTCGTCGGTACGCGTGCGGGTCAAAACTCCGCTGTGACTGGCCTTGGCATCACGACCATCGGCCACTCGAGTCTGCCGTACGATCCGTACTCACCGTTCCTGTTGGGTGATCTCGACATCCGTGTGAATGGTCCGACCGCGCTGCCGACGGGCAATCGCAAGTCGATCAAGCAAGCGGAGTGGACGTACTCGCTCATGGTGCACATGTCCAATTCTTTGGGCGTGAACTGCACCTACTGCCATAACTCACGCGCCTGGGCGGAGTGGGAGCAGAGTACGCCGCAGCGCACGGTGGCGTGGTACGGCATCCGAATGGCTCGCGGTCTGAACAACCAGTACCTCGTTCCGCTCACGGACGTGTTCCCGACGAATCGCAAGGGACCCCTCGGTGATGTGGCGAAGATCAACTGCCAGACCTGTCATCAGGGCGTCTACAAGCCGTACTTCGGCGAGAGCATGGCGAAGGCTTATCCGGAACTGCAGGGCGTGAAGGCGCCGCCGGTCGATCCGAGCGCCGCGCCGACGGATGAGGCCGCTGCACCTGAGGGTGCTGCAGCTCCGGCAGCGACGCCGGTGGCCGCGCCCGTCGATGCGAAGCCGAAGGACAACTCGAAGATGGCGCAGCGCAGCGGTCCGACGACGATCGCTGCGGTGTTCGACCGGTAATCGATGATGGACGTTTTGCTCGCGCAACCCCGCGGCTTCTGCGCGGGGGTCGCGCGGGCGATCGAGATCGCCGAGCGCGCGCTAGAGATGTACGGCGCGCCCGTCTACGTCTACCACGAGATCGTCCACAACGGTCATGTGGTGGGGGATCTCGCCGCGCGTGGTGCGATCTTCGTCGAGCATATTGCGGAGATCCCAGAGGGTGCCGTGACGGTGTTCAGTGCCCACGGTGTATCGACTGCCGTGGTCAACGAGGCGCGCGAACGCGGGCTACAGGTCATCGATGCGACCTGCCCACTCGTCACCAAAGTTCATCTTCAAGCCGAGCGGTATTCGCAACGCGGCTATACGATCGTGATCGTGGGGCACGCGGGTCATGAGGAAGTCGAGGGTACGCGGGGCTCGGTGACAGGGCCGGTCCATGTCGTCGGCACTGCCGACGAGATCGAGGCGTTGCCGATGAAGGCGACGGAGCCGGTCGCTTATGTCACCCAGACCACCCTCTCCATCGATGACACTCGCGGTCTGATTGCAGCGCTCGAAGCGCGTTATCCCGATATCGTCGGCCCGGGACTCGACGACATCTGCTACGCCACCTTGAACCGACAACGCGCGGTGCAACAGCTCGCGCGTCGCGTCGATCTCGTGATCGTCGTGGGTGCCCACAACAGCTCGAACTCCAATCGTCTGCAGGAAGTCGCGGCCGATCACGGCGTACCGGCTTGGCTCGTCGAGGACGAGACGGACCTTCAACCCGTCTGGATCGAGGGTGTGAAGACGGTCGGTGTCACCGCCGGGGCGTCGACCCCGGAGCATCTCGTCCAAAGAGTCTGCGATCGGCTGAGAGAGTTTGGTGCCGGATCGATTCGAGAGCTTCCCGGCCTCGCCGAGACGACTCGTTTCCGATTACCCGAAATTTTGCGCCAGATCGCCTGACGATTCAGTCGATTTGACTGCGGGTCAGCAGTCGCAACACACCGTTGAACATGGCGTTGTCGCGCATGCGCAGGGGCTTGCGACCGCGACTTCGCTGCGCTTCGATCACCGCGCAGTGACGTGCGATGGCATCGAAGATGCCGGGAATGTCGAGACCGGCCTCTTTCATGCATTGCTCACGCGTGCCGTGCTCGATGGGGCGATCCGGTAGCCCGAGTCGCAGGACGGGTGTGTCGAGACCCTCGGCGCTCAAGAACTCGGCCACGGCAGATCCGGCTCCTCCGGCGATCGCGCTTTCTTCGAGTGTCACGAGGATCTCGTGCTGAGCGGCGAGCTCGAGGATCAAGGATTCGTCCAAAGGTTTCACGAAGCGCATGTTGGCGACGCTGGCATCGATGATTTCGGCGACGTCATGGGCGGTATCGAGCAAGGTACCGAAGGCAAGTAGCGCGATCCCCGAGCCTCGACGCACCCATTCCCCGCGCCCGACGGGCATTGCACGGGGTAGCGGTTCGCCCGCTGCGAGCGAGCCCATCGCGGCGGTACGCGGATACCTCACGGCGCAGGGCTCGCCGAGTTCGACGGCGGTGCGAAGCATCGCCCGCAACTCCGTGGCGTTCGACGGCGCCATCACGGTGAGATGGGGCACGCAGCGCAAAAAGCTGTGATCGAGATTGCCGTTGTGCGTGGCGCCGTCCGGCCCGACGAGTCCGGCGCGATCGATCGCAAAGGTGACGGGTAGGCGTTGCAGGCAGACGTCGTGGACCAACTGGTCGTAGGCGCGCTGCAGGAACGTCGAATAGATCGCGACGACGGGGCGTAACCCGCGAGTGGCGAGACCTGCGGCGAAGGTGACGGCATGTTGCTCGGCGATACCGACATCGAAATAACGTTCCGGAAAACGCTTGGCGAAGGCGACGAGTCCCGAGCCTTCGCGCATCGCGGGTGTCACCGCGACGATGCGCGGGTCGGCTTCGGCGAGTTCGCAGAGGCTCTCGCCGAAAACTTGCGTGTAGGTGGGTGCCGTCGGCGCGCTCGGGACGATGCCTCGGTCCGGGTCGAACGGCGTGACGCCGTGATATTTGATGGGATCGGCTTCCGCTGCCGCATAGCCTTTGCCTTTCGTCGTGATGACGTGCAGCAGTCGCGGACCCGGTTCATCGCGTAAGCATTCGAGCGAGTCGACGAGCGCATCGATGTCGTGTCCGTCGATCGGACCGTGATAAGCAAACCCCAGAGTGCGGAAAAATGCCGCAGCGTCGCTCGGCAACTCGCGTCCCTGCGTCGTGAGACGTTGGGAGAGGGCGCCGACGTTCTCCGAGATGGACATCCCGTTGTCGTTGAGCACGACGAGCAGGTTCGCACCGATACCGCCGGCGTGGTCGAGTGCTTCGAAGGCGAGTCCGGCGGTGAGCGCGCCATCGCCGATCACCGCGACGGAGCGGGTCGATTTTCCCTGGAGCGCTGCGGCGCTTGCCATGCCGAGCGCGGCGCTGATCGAGGTGCTCGAGTGGCCCGCGCCGAAGACGTCATGTTGGCTTTCGTCACGCCTAAGAAATCCTGAGATGCCCGGGCGCTTGCGGATGGAGCGCAACTGCTCGCGTCGACCGGTGAGCACTTTATGCGGATAGCACTGATGGCCCACGTCCCAGACGAGAGCGTCGCGCGGCGTGTCGAAGCAGTAGTGCAGCGCGACGGATAGTTCGACGGTACCGAGTCCCGAGGCGAGATGACCGCCGCTCGCCGAGACGCTGCGGATCAAAAAATCACGCAGTTCGTCCGACACTTGACCCAGACTCTCGCGTGGTAGCGCGCGCAACATAGACGGATCGTCGATGTTGGCGAGAAGCGAATGGGTGACGGGTGATCTCATGCCTGTACTCCCGGCGTCGTCATGGCGAGGTTCGCCGGTTGGAGAGGCTCCAGCGCCACAGCGCCTCGGCCGGTAATGGCAATACCATCAGCAGGTGCTCGAACGCCGCCAGCAGCGCGAGCGAGGCGACGATGGTCGATGCGGCTGCCTGATGCACGTCGTCTGTGGCGAGGGCGTTCATGCCGAACCAACCCGCGATGGCGAGCCCGAGCAAGATCGACAGCGGCAACAGCGGGTTCATCCGACGTTGACGCATGAAGTCGAGCAGGTGATGCAGGTGGCTCGGTAAAAAGGCTTCGCCCAGATTGCGAACGCCGAGAAACAGATTGAGCTTGGCACTGCTGCGCATCAGCCAGAGCAGCAAGAGCACGAGCAAGCCCAAATCGTTGGCTTGACCAAGAAGTGCGAGGGTCACGACCGCAACGGTCGCCGCAATGAGCAGCTCGTGCCAAAGAATGGCGGTGAATGCGGCGCTGGCGCGGGGCAGCAGCGCGGCATCACTTGCAGGCCGGGCCACCGAAGGGCCGGTAATCTTGCCCGTGAGGAACGTGACTTCGATCCAGGCCCATACGGCAAGCGCCGCGATGAGCGAGAGCAGAGCGGAGCTCAGCGAGGTGACTTCGCGTAGCGCGAAGAGCGTGACGAGGCCGACCAGTCCGAGCAGTGAAGAGAAAAAGATCAGGCGGGGATAGGTGCTCGCCGGACGACCGACGAGTCTCGCGATCACGCCGGTCGAGCCCCACCACAGCACGACCGTCAACAGCATCGGGATCAGATGTTGCGACCAGCTCATGACCCCGCCCTGCAGCCCCGCGCTCAGCGCGGGACGTGTCCTGCTCTGGCTTCACCCTGTTCCCAGAGTGATGCAAAGGTCTTGGCGTTATCGGTGCCGAAGACATCGAGATTGATGGTGGTGCCGGTTGCGGTATCGGTCAGCAGCAAGCGCCCGTCGCGTAGACGAGAGAGGCGGTAGGGCGCATCGGGATCGCTGCCGGCGAGCTTGCGACCTCGCGACAACCCGCGCATCACGCCGCTCACGAATCCAGCTTGTTCCGCTTTGATGGCGGGCAATCGCGTACCGTCGGCGAGTACAGGCTGAATTGCGCCGTCTTCGAGCGTATGTAGCTGAATATCGTGGCTCGATACCACGATGTCTTCGGACAAGGGCGCCGCTTGCGGAAGCTCGTCGCCGACGACCACGAGCGAGACGGCCAGAAGGATCAGCAGGCCAGCGGAGACCAGCAGAGGTTTCGGCAGATCTTGCGAATGTTCGGCGGTCACGCGGAGGCGCCCAGGGCAGAGCCTGTGGCCGACGCGTCCTGCGAGCCTGAGTTGGAGTTGCCGAGCATCGTGCCCGGAGTGTGATCGGCATAGGCCCGTCCGAGGACCTCACCCGCATGCGACGGATTCGGGAGGCTGCGCAACGAGGGTTGCGGGCGGGTGATGTACCCGGGGCGAACGTGAGGCCAGAGCCAAAGATAAGACACGCGCTGTCCTTTATCGACGGTGAGAGCGATGTCGCCGGAGCCATCGTCGCGCATCAAGATTTGGGCCGACTCGATCGCCTTGAAGGGCAGATTGATCGTGCTCGAGAGCGCGATGCCTTGCCGAATCACGACTCGGCGCGTCGTGATCGTGTAGATCGTCGAGCGCGCCGACAGTCGAGCGATGCCTGCGACGATGGCGAGACACACGATCGAGAAGACGGCGGGACCCACGCAACCCCGAAGCGCCTCGAGCAGAGAGCTTCCGCCGCTCAGCAAATAAATACCGCGCGCAAGGATGATCAGTGCGAAATACACCGACAATATCTTCACGCGGTAGGCGTGCAGGGCGAGGGAGCGCCACGAGGGCGCTCCCTGCCACAACACGTATTCACCCGAGGGCAGTGCGGAGGGCAGCCCCCGCACCGGCTCATCGTCATGCTCGCTGAACGTCGCTCGGATGCTCATGGCGTCAGATCAGTGATTCGCTGCGCGAAGGGATCGCAAACAGATGACCGCCCGCGTAGTACGCGCAGATGCGATCCTCTTCCAGCTTGGTGATCTGCTGGTTGCTCGCGATACCCGGCACGCCCGCGAATTGGGCTGCGGTGATCGAGGCGACTTTGACCTTGCGATTGCCGGCGTCGTAACGCACGA
>JBIJCL010000051.1:0-9226 GCA_044344725.1 Steroidobacteraceae bacterium
GAAATTCCCGAGAAGATGAATACATCGAGTTCGGGATCTTCGATATCGAGTACGTATGCGCGTTGCGACCACGGTCCGAAACCCACCCCATGCGTCACCGGCGCTGGCGTATGCACGAACACACCCCAACCTTCGGGGCTCCAGGCGAACGGTGCATTCTTGTAGCTCCACTCTGCATTGAGACCGAGTGCATCTCGGTTGTAGGAGCGGATCAACTGCCCTCGCCGGTCGAGTCGCCCGGACTTCTCGCCAAGGCCATAGACGGGTGTCGAAGGCCCGAGCTCCAAAGACAGCATCCAGCGATCGTCATGGCGCGCGAGTGGCGGCAACCGGAAGCGTCGTACGAAGTGTCCATCGCTCGGAGAGCTCTGGATGAGTCGCTCGTCCCGATGAAATGAAAAATCGAAGGGGACGTGGCCGATGGTGACAACAAGACGCGAACCATCTGATGCGACAGCTTCGAGACGACTGGTGGCCGTATCGCCCTCTCCGTGATGAGTCAGTAACGCTGAGAGCGGGCGGACATCACCACAAAGAATGCCGTAATCGCGAACGTCGTTTTGGCTGCGCAGCCGCATGCCGTCCTCATGCAGCGTGATGCGCAATACGCCCAGAGACGTCGGAATAGCCAGCACATCGGCTGAGAGTGTCGGCGTACCCTCGACACGCGCGGGCGCCATTCGGCCCCAGTGCGGCACGACGGGATCAAAAACCGTTTGCATGGACACCTCTCGAAAAAGAAGCGCTTAGGCGAGCTCCAGCACAGGGATACCCCAGCGAAGCGCCAAGGCGCGCAGGGCGTCTCGATGATCACCGTATGCCAAGGCAAAGTGATGCTCCAGCGCTTCATCGAGAATGCGCGAGCTGACCTCTGCGGCGGGCTTATCGAAACGCACTGTTCCAGAACACCCCGTGAAAGCCATGGGTGCTCGGATGACCTCGGCACCCGCCAGCACGAGCTTCAATGAATTGCGAGAGCGAGAGAGACGCGCGAGCGTGATTCGGCCGGGCTTGATCGGGAACTGATGCAGCAATGGCATGCGCCGATTGGTGTGGATCGTCGCCTCGGGCTTGACCTCTGGATCGCACATCGAAATGGGGGCAAGTCCGCAGTGCCACAACACCGCGGTGTCATCCGCCGAGGTGATGTCGACCAAGTCGGCCATCCAGGCGGGCTCGCCGGCGAGCTCCTGCAGAATGAGCTGCGTCACCGAGCCATTGACGTCGGCCTCGCAGGCCGAGGGAACCTTCTTCTGGTTCATCATGGCCATCGGTCCACATGCTGCACAACCGTACTCGGTGAACATCTCGGGCCAACAACGCACCGCAAGCCCCCGCGCGCCGGTGTCTCGTTGCACATCTTCGAGCGCGCAAAACACACGGAACGATCGGTCGAGTTGCTCGGCGTCCACTTCTCCCAAACCCGCGACCTGCGCCTCCGCTCGATCTTTGACCGCCGCCACACGACTGGCATCGGTCGAACGCGCACGATCGAAGAGATTGCCGAGCGTGACGTGATCCACCTTGATATTGGCAAGGCGGGCGAGAAGATCGGGATCGAACTCGCAGGTGTCGAATCCATCTGGGTGCTTGCCGACCACCGTGATGCGCGAATCAGCGAGCGCGCCCAGCACTCGGTCTGCAGCTCGCTCCGCAGCACCACGAGCGTTCGCCGAAAGTTGCGCGTCAGCAGCAGTGCTCTTCGGCAGCGAATGCGGTCGGGACAGTGCACGCAAGCTCTCTGCGAGATCCGGCGCCGACGGATCGGCATACAGCGAGCCATGCGCGACGCCGGCGCGACCCAACGCATGCGCTGCGAGATTGAGCCCGCAGTAGGCATTGAGACGCAAACGTCCGCCGATGCGTGGCTCGGGCAGCGCCCAAATGGCAAGCGGTGTCGTCGCTTCTTTGGCGAGCTTCACCGTCATCGTGGCGTCGGTAAACGTCACCTGCAAAATCAGAAGCAGATCGATCGGCCCTGATGCGGCGATATTGGCGATCGCCCGCTCGGCTGCATCGCGATCGAACAACAATTCGCGAGTTCCTACCGTGCGGATACCAGCAGCCTCGAGCGCCGCAAACGCGCGGTTCTTCATCTCTTCGGCAAAGGGCACATCGAACGTCGGCCGCGCAAGCGCCGCGACACCAAAAGTCAGCATGGCTTCAATCTCCGAATCCTGGATAGACGTGTCTGAAACTGGCATCGGCCGGCTCGACTCGAGCACCGCCCGCCCCATACACCGGGTGATGATTCCACGGCGCGGCTTCCCGATCAGTGAGCTCGTTGAGCGAACGCATATAGTCGACGGCCTCTCCCCTCAATCCGCTGCGGATGGCGTCCCAATCGGGGAATTGGGTGAACGCTTTCGACCAAATAGCTCGCCCCGCGAGGTACCCCGAGGCGCCCGCACGATAGGCATGCGTCAAAATTCGGCGGAACTCATCCATGCCGGCGCCTGCCGAAAGCATGACCCAAGGTCGTCCCGCCGCGGCGCCGATTGCATCAAACCACTTTTGGGCCGCCTCCCAACCGGGCGCGCCGACACCGGGCACATCTGCAGCGGCAAGAGGACTCTCGAGCTTGAAGAGATCGACGCCGAACTTCGGGTCGGAAAAAGCTCGTACGCTGTCGAGCACGAACTGCGGATGTTTGCTCTTCATCTCGACGTAATCGCGGGTTTGCTCGGTATCGCTCGGCAACGGATACACCAACAACTCGAAGACGAAGGGAATATCGTACTTGCGGCAGGCATCGCCGATGCGCTGCGTGAAGTCCTGCTGCGCACGGCACACCGCCGCATCGGCATCGGGCCGATACCAGGCTAATACTTTGACGGCATCTCCGCCGATACGCTTGATCTTCTCCACCGACCAATCGTCGATCTCGGATGAGAGACGCCCGGACGGTGTCTCACGAAAGATGGAGTCTTCCAGCGTGACGATGAGTCCTCGCGAAGCGAGCAGCTTTGTGACGCCGCGGGGATAGGCAAAATGCGGATCCAGCAACATGGCGGACGATTCGCCCTGCAGCTCTTCGATCAGCATTTCTTTGAACCCGGCGACGTCCTCCCAGGGCGCTTCCGCCGTGCCACGCTTGGCTTTGATCGGGTTCTTGATCGGCGGACGCTGATCGACCGCCGTCATCTTGAATCGCCCCTGGGCATCGGCCATACGCCGCATGCCCCAATATTTTCCAGCCGAAAGAATCATTTGGACTCCAACAAAGAATCTCGTTCAACTCGAGTCGGCGCGCCAGCGCGGCCGCCGATTCGAGTCACCTTGATGGCCGCAGCGGCCGAGGCCGCCCGGACGGCGGAGATTTCGTCGGCCCCCTCGGCGAGAGCCAAGGCGAACGCGCCGTGCCAGACATCACCGGCACCCAATGTATCGACAGGTTTGACCGGAAACGCCGGGATAGTTCGGGCTGTAAGACTGTCCTGATCATCGCGCCCATCGGCGATGAGCACCCCGCCCCCGCCCATCGTGACGCAACACCAGACCTTCAGACGAATTGCCGTTTGCCGTAACGCCTGCTCGAGATCTGTCATCGCGTCAGAGCACGCCGCGTAATCTTTGAGTCCCGCCATGGAGAAAGCCACGTGGGTGGCGGATTGGAGCAAGGGTCCCGTTTTCGGCACGGGTACATCAGCATCGAGTACGGCGGGCAAACCGGCCTCGCGGGCGCGCTTGAGCATGACGATCGCACCATCCGGCCAGCGTGTATCGGCGAGTACGACGTCGACACCCTCGAGCGAAACCGATGATTCGAGCCAAGAAGGGTCGGTCGGAAGCGAAGCATCGGTGTGATTGACGATCAGTCGCTCGCCGCGCGCATCGACGAAAACCGCCGAGACAGAGGACTGGAATCCTGGAAAACGGCGTAGATGACGGCAATCGACCCCATAACCTTCGAGTTCACGCTGGATTGCATCGGCGACGACGTCGTCACCGACGCGCGCCACCAACTGCGCGTGACCTCCAAGTTTGCTGATTGCCACCGCGGCTGTGGCGGCGGGGCCGCCGCCGACGATCGAGAATCCCGTTGCGCGATGCTTTTCGGCGCGTTGCGGAATTTGCGGGGTGCTGAAGACGAAGTCCTGCACCGCGTGGCCGACGCACAGCGCCCGCTTCATGTGAAGGTGACGTCGTAAGAAAGCGTGCTCGTATCGCAACGGCTGAGCCGCCACTCCACGCGGCGGCCGTCCACCGCCAACGCGACCCGTTCGACCTGCAACAGCGGAGCACCCAACTCGACTCCGAGTCGGCGAGTATCGTCGCGACGCGCCACGTCCGCCTTGAGCTTTTCGTTGGCTGAAACGATGTTGATGCGATATTCGCGCTGATAGAGCGCGTACAGCGCGTTCGGGAGCGGAGAATGCTGATCGAGCCCCGGGAAAAAAGCCTCGGGCAAGACGATGCGCTCGATGGCGACCGGTCGCTCATCGACGAATCGCGTTCGGATGATCTCGAAAACGTCTGCCGAGTCGGGCAGCTCGAGGGCTTTGGCCTCGGCGGGTCGGATTCGTCGTCGCTTGACCGATTCGTCGCCACTCGTCGGCACGGCGCGCTGCCCGTCGGGGCGCGTCAACCTGAAGAATCGGAAGAGCGACCGCTCCTGCGTGAGCTCGGCGACATAGGTGCCTTTGCCCTGACGTCGATCGATGACTTTGTCGAGGGCGAGTGCATCGAGGGCTTTACGAACGGTTCCTTGGCTGACGCCAAGTTGCATCGCCAGAGCCTGCTCGCTCGGCAACGCTTGGCCGGGCTTCCATTCGCCGTCTGCGATGCGTCGAACGAGGGTCTCGTAAACCTGACTGTAGAGCGGGCGGTACTGCGGGCTGTCCATCTTTGAGGAAAGGTCGCCAGAAGGAGCCGATGGTATCGCGCCGCTTGTGGACACAGGGGTCATGCATTTAGTATCTTATATAAGACTTGCAGCCGCAAGCGCATCTCAAGATATCTCAGGAGTACATGAGTGAGCGTTCCACAACTGCTCGTGCACGATCACCAGGACAACGTGGGCGTTGTCGTGATCGAAGGACTGAAAGCCGGCACCGACATGCTATGCGTGATCACGGAGGACAACTCCGATTTCCGCCTCACGTCGAAACATGACGTTCCGATCGGACACAAAGTCGCACTGGTCGATCTGAAAGTCGGCGACACCGTCATCAAGTACGGCCAGGACATCGGCAAAGTCGTCGCGCCTATCGCGCGTGGCGAGCACGTCCATGTCCATAACCTCAAGACCAAGCGCTGGTAGGAACCCACCGATGAGCAACACCAACCGAAAAATCTGGGCCTATCGTCGCGAGAACGGTCGAGTCGGCGTACGCAATTACGTCGCCATTCTCCCCGTCGACGACATTTCGAATGCGGCCTGCGAAGCCGTCGCGAACAACATCAAGGGCACCATCGCCCTGCCCCATGCTTATGGTCGCCTGCAGTTCGGCGAAGATCTCGAGTTGCACTTCCGCACCATGATCGGCACGGGCGCAAACCCGAACGTCGCCGCCTGCATCGTCATCGGCATCGAGCCGGGCTGGACGCAGCGCATCGTCGAAGGTATCGCCAAGACCGGTAAGCCGGTCGCGGGGTTCTGGATCGAAGGCAACGGCGACATCGCCACCATCGCCGCCGCATCGCGCAAAGCCAAAGAATTCGTGCACGCGACCTCGGGTCAAGTGCGCGTCGAGTGCGACATCAGTGAGTTGTGGGTTGCTGCGAAGTGCGGCGAGAGCGACACCACGACGGGTCTCGCCTCATGCCCCACGGTCGGCAACATGTACGACAAACTCGTTCCCGCGGGGCTTTATGGCTGCTTCGGCGAAACCTCCGAACTGACGGGCGCCGAACACCTCGCGGCGGCTCGTGCGGTGTCGCCGGAGATTCGCGACAAGTTCATGAAGACTTGGCAGTCCTATCAGGACGATGTCATCGAAGCACACAAGACGTCCGACTTGTCCGAGAGTCAGCCCACCAAGGGCAACATCGCCGGTGGCCTCACCACCATCGAAGAAAAAGCGCTCGGTAACCTCGAGAAAATCGGCAAGAAGGTCAAGTTCATCGATGTGCTAGAGCCCGCCGAAGCTCCGGCTCGCGGACCCGGCCTCTACTTCATGGATACCTCCTCGGCAGCAGCCGAGTGCTGCACACTCCAGGCTGCTGCGGGCTACGTCATCCACATCTTCCCGACCGGACAAGGCAACGTGATCGGAAATCCGATCATGCCGGTCATCAAAGTGACGGGTAATCCGCGTACCGTTCGACTCATGCCTGAACACATCGACGTCGATGTCTCGGGTGTCGTCCGACGTGAAATGACGATCGACCAGGCGGGTGATGCGCTCATCGACTGCATCGCTCACACGGCGAACGGTCGGCTCACCGCCGCCGAAGCGCTCGGCCACGTCGAATTCGTCATGACCAAACTTTACCGTAGCGCCTGAGTGGCCGCGGCGCCCGGCGCCGCGCAACCACTCCGCCTTGGGGAGATCACCGTGGACGCATCGATCCGCCTGACGCTGGCGGAAGCCGAATCACTGGCTTTCGAGGCACTGCGTGCCAACCGCACTTCCGAGTTGGGTGCGCGCGCGACGGCACGCGCACTCGTCGCAGCCGAGGCTGATGGACAAGCCGCGCACGGCTTGAGTCGTGTTCCCGCATACGCGCTGCAGGCCCGCTCCGGAAAGGTCAACGGTCAGGCGATCCCGGCGCTTACTCGCACCGCACCGGGTGTCGTGCGGGTCGATGCGGGTCTCGGCTTCGCTTACCCCGCTATCGATCTTGCACTCGAAACTTTGAAGTCGATCGCCAAAGATCAGGGTATTGCACTGGGTGCCATTCATCACTCGCACCATTTTGGTCAAGTGGGCGCTCACGCGGAACGATTGGCTGAGGCCGGCTTGATCGCCCTCGTGTTCGGCAACACGCCGAAAGCCATGGCGTTTCACGGCGGTAAGCGTGCGATGCTCGGTACCAATCCGCTTGCGTTCGCAGCTCCCCTACCCGGCGCACGAGCGCCTCTTGTCATCGATCTCGCGCTGTCGGTCGCGGCACGCGGAAAGATCGTGGCGGCTCAAAAGGCGGGCAAATCCATTCCCGAAGGTTGGGCCGTAGATGCCAACGGCCAATCGACGACCGACCCCACCGCTGCGCTCGCTGGAACGCTATCCCCGATTGGCGGCGCGAAAGGCGGTGCGCTCGCACTCATGGTGGAAATTCTCGGAGCCGCACTGACGGCGGGCGCTTTCGGTTGGGAGGCGTCGTCTTTCTTCGACGCAGAAGGCCGCCCGCCAGATATGGGTCACTTGTTCGTTGCGATTGATCCAGGCCCAGCTTCCGGCAACGCGTTCGCCGATCGCATGAACACCCTGATCGCTGCGATCGAGTCGGAGCCCGAGGTTCGCTTGCCTGGCTCGCGCCGACTCAATGCTCGCGCCAAAGCGGAGCGCGAAGGCATCACATTGAGCAACGCACTGCACGAAGAAATTCGTGCGCTGCATCAATCCTTTTCTGGGAGAGCATGAGATGGCCGAGATCGTCATCACCGAATTCATGGACGAAGCCGCGATCTCGAGCGTGCTCAGCGGTCGCGATGTGGTCTATGACCCGAAACTCGTCGATCAACCTGACAAGCTCGCGAGTCTTGTCAAAGACGCCCGCGCACTCATCGTTCGCAATCGCACCCAAGTACGCGGTGCTCTGCTTGATGCGGCTGGCAAACTCGAAGTCGTCGGTCGACTCGGCGTCGGTCTAGACAATATCGATGTCGAAGCCTGCAAGGCTCGCGGTATCGCGGTCTACCCGGCAACGGGCGCCAACGACGTGTCGGTCGCCGAATACGTCATCACGGCGATGCTGGTCCTGTTGCGCAGGGCATGGTTCGCGAGCGACGAAGTCGTCTCTGGAAAATGGCCGCGCATGTCGACCATCGGTCGCGAGGTTCAAGGAAAAACCTTGGGTCTGATCGGCCTCGGCGGCATTGCTCGCGAGACCGCCTCTCGTGCTCGCGCCCTCGGCATGGATGTACTGGCCTTCGACCCACTGCTTCCAAAAGACCATGCCGCCTGGCAACTGGCCCGCAGCGCCTCACTCGACGAGCTCATCGCCCGTAGCGACGTCATCAGCCTGCACGTGCCCCTGATCGCATCGACGAAGCGGATGATCGGCCCCTCGCAAATCGCCGCGATGAAACGGGGTAGCATCATCATCAATGCCGCGCGAGGCGGAGTCGTCGACGAGGCGGCGATCGTCGATGCGCTGCGCTCGGGACAACTCGGTGGCGCCGCGCTCGATGTCTTCGAAACCGAACCCCTCGATGTCGCCGCCGGGGCGCTCTTTGCCGATGTACCCAACTTGATTTTGACCCCACACATCGCGGGCGTCACTGAAGAGTCGAATGTCCGAGTCAGCGAGGTCACGGCGAGAACGGTGCTTGCCCACCTGACTCGCAGCGGCGGACGATGACCGCGGTTACCAACTCCCATATCTTTGATTTGCTTGTCGTCGGCGGCGGCGTCAATGGAGCAGGCATCGCTCGTGATGCAGCGGGACGCGGTCTTCGCGTCATGTTGGTGGAGCAAGACGATCTCGCCTCGCATACGTCCTCGGCCAGCACGAAACTGATCCACGGCGGTCTGCGCTACCTCGAGTTCATGGAATTCGGACTCGTGCGCAAGGCGCTGATCGAGCGCGAAGTACTCCTCGGCATCGCACCACATATCATCAGCCCACTGCGCTTCGTGATGCCTCATGAGCCATCGTTACGTCCCGCCTGGATGATTCGGATCGGATTGTTTCTGTACGATCATCTTGCGCACAGGCGAAAACTCGAGGGGTCACGCGGAATCGATCTGCGCCGCCATCCGGCAGGCGTCCCGCTACGTGATGGATTCAATCGAGGATTCGAGTATTCGGACGGATGGGTCGACGATGCACGACTCGTCGTGCTCAATGCGCTCGATGCACATGAGCGGGGCGCGACGATTCTCACGCGTACTCGTTGTATCAACATCGCCCCGGACCCGACCGTTGTCGATTCTCGGCATTCCCGCTGGTCAGCCACCCTTCGTGATGGCGAGGGCAACGAAAGCCTCATCAGCGCTCGAGCGGTCGTCAATGCAACAGGGCCGTGGGCTGCGAGCTTTCATGATGCGGCGACGCCAGGCCAATCGAAGCATGGCCTCAGGCTCATCAAAGGCAGTCATATCGTCGTTCGCAAGCT
>JBIJCL010000052.1:0-9145 GCA_044344725.1 Steroidobacteraceae bacterium
GACGATGATCGCAAAGCGCTGTCCACGCATGCCGAGGCCGAATCCGCGAGCATCGAGCTCGAGACCAAGCGCTCGCGAATACTCGCCATTGCCATCAGCGAGCATCATCACTTTGTCGCCCACGTTACTCGCCTTGCCCCAGGCGTTCATGACGAACATGTCGTTCACGGCCATGCAGGCGATGGTGTCGACGCCCTTGGCCTTGAAGGCATCGGCATGCTGCACGAAGCCCGGCAGGTGGCGCGCGTCACAGGTCGGCGTGAATGCGCCAGGCACCGAAAATAGCACCACGGTCTTGCCGCCGAACAGAGCATCGGTGGAAATTTCTTTGGGGCCCTCGGCGCTCATGAACTTGAAAGCGCCCGCGGGCATTTTGTCTCCGGCCTTGATGGTCATCGACTCACTCCTCGTGTTGGTGAGGGAGCGAGTGTATCCGATCGGAGGGCCCGAACATCACCGGTATGGCCGGTGCAGGTATTGACCACTCGGCTGACCGATCGCCTGCCCATTGTCGTAGATGAGCCTTCCGCGCAAAAAGGTGCTCGTGATCGAGGCGGACATTTCCATACCCTCGAACACCGAGTAGCCCTGCTGCGATTCGGAGCCATCGCCGCTCGCCACGAAACTCTTGTTCGGATCGACCAGCACGATATCGGCATCGAATCCGGGCGCGAGGTCGCCCTTGCTCTTCAGACCGAAACGTCGCGCGGCCGTCCAGGATGTCAGCTCGGCCATTTTGTTGAGCGACATGCCGCGCCGCTTACCCTCGGTGATGAGGGCCGGCAACATGTACTCCGTCCCGCCGAAACCGGACTTGGCCAAGAAGATATTCTGTTTGTCTTCTTTGCCAAGTTTCATCTCGAATTTGCAGCAGGCGTGGTCGGAGCACACCCAGTCGAGCTTGCCATCGAGTAGCGACTCCCAAAGAAATTCGACATCCGCCCGCGACCGTATCGGCGGATTGACCTTGGCGAGATTGCCGATTTTCGAATCGTAGTCGAGACACAAATGACCGATCGTGACCTCACGGCGGAAGTTCACGTGCGGGAACGCCTTGGCCATCTTGAGCGCCGCTTCGACCGCCTTCCTGGAAGTCAGGTGCAGGAGATTGATGTTGAGGCAGTTGGTCTCGTGCGCGAGGTAAGACGCAATGGCGATCGCGAGGCCCTCGGAATGCGGAGGCCGTGCGGCGCTGTACGCCCGCAAGCCCGTCAGAGGCGCGCAATCGATGCATTCCGGATCGTGAGTGTCGCCGGTCAGGTAAGTATCGAGGTCGGTGACCTTCGCGCCGCCCTCGACCATCTTGGTATAGGCACTGAGGATGTCGGCAAGCTCGCAGTGCAAACCGAGCGAGATCGAATCCTTGATCGAGGGATTTCGCAGCATGGCGCGATGCACGCCGCGCATGACGAACTCGAAATGCGCGATGTCGTACTTCTCGTTCTCGCCGATCTTCAGGAATTCGCGCTGCGACGTCGACGCACCATGCAGGCCGTAACCGCCGTAGAACATGAAGATCTTGAAGGACGTCACGCCATATTTGCTGATCAGCATATCGATCTCGCCGATCTGCGTGCGATCGAGCGGCGCAAGGTGGTAGGCGTAGTCGACCCAAAAGTTGTCCTTCGAGGCGGCCAGTATTTCGGGGTAGACCTCGGCGTACGGACCTCCGCGATCCATGTAATAGCCGCCGGTGCGCATGTAGTTGAGACTCGAGGTCACCCCGCCCTGCGCCGCTGCGAGGCTCTCGCTGCGGGCATCTTGCGCGAGCGGGCCATAGATGCCGGTGTGCATGTGCGGGTCGACGAGCCCCGGGAAAGCCAGCCTGCCTCGACCGTCGACGACTTCTTTGGCCTCGGCCGCATCGAGACCACCGGCGACTTTCTTGATCTTTCCGCCCCGGATGGCGATATCGCACTCATCGACCGTGTTCTTGCGCGGACGCACGACGCGGACGTTTTTGAGCAGAAGGTCGTATTTTTTCCGGTTTTCGGGCATGGGACACCTGTTGCGAACTACAGGCGGATTATGCAAAACGCGACGGCGGCAGAGGGTGAATGCCCGCTCAGACGTCTACGCTACGGCCGACCCCGGTCAGTCGAGGACCACGCCGCCCGAGATATTCAGCACCGTCCCCGTGACGAAGGCAGCCAAGGGACTCGTGAGGTAGTCGATGGCGTGCGCCACGTGCTCGGGCTCACCAAGGGTGGCAAGCGGAACCGAGGCCTGAAGCGCGTCGAGAACATCGGGCGTAAATCGCCCAGTCACCATCGGCGTCTTGATTGGCCCCGGCGCCAGGCAGTTGACCCGAATGCCTTCGGCGGCCCATTCCTTGGCGAGATAGCGCGAAAAATTGATCAAGCCCGCCTTGGCCACTGCATAGGCCGGGCCCGACAGCGCGCTGCCCCCGTTTAATCCATTCGTCGATGCCGCGAGGGTCAATGATCCGCGTGTCGCACGAAGCATCGGATGAACGGCTTTGGCGAGCAGAAACGCAGAGGTCAGATTGGTTTCGAGCAGACGATTCCATTCGGCGACGCTCACCGCCTCGAGAGGACCTCGACCCGCCGCGCCGGCAAGATGAATGACGTGATCGAGCCGCCCATGCTCACCCTTCACTCGATCGATCAGGGCGCTGATCGCCGCCTCGTCGGTCACGTCGAGGCTCGCCACCGTCATCGGTGCGCCGCAGGGAATTTCCGCCAATGCGAGATCGGTGGCCACCACGCGCATCCCTCGATCCCGCAGTCGAGATACGGTCGCGCGACCTAAACCTCCCGCCGCTCCGGTGATCAAGGCAACCGGTGCACTGCTCATTGCCATACTCGCTGAAGCTCCTGCCGCCGACCGGTCAATCCGACAAGGTTATCGAGACTTTTCGGGCGCGCGTAATATGATGACACGCTGCGTAACGGTATGCCCTCCATGACTCTATCCATCACCCGTCCGTTCCCCATCGCCCCCCTCGTAACCAGCTTGATCGATGGGGAGTCCGTTACCCCCAAATCCGCGGGCTTCGATATCGAAGTCGTCAATCCGACGACCGAACTCGTGATCAGTCGACTGCGTGAAGCCGATGCCGCCGAAGTCGACGCCGCGGTGCGCTCTGCTCGCCGAGCGTTCGACTCCGGACCGTGGCCGCGCATGGACATCAACCGGCGCAAAGACATCCTCTACGCCATCCGCGACCACCTCCGTAAAAACTCCGAGGAGCTCGCCTATCTCGAGTGCATCAACACCGGCCTGCCCTTGCAAAGCGTTCGGGTGCACGTCGAACGTATGGCCCGAAACTTCGAATTCTTTGCGGAAGTGGCAAGCAACGTACACGGCGAGACCTACACCCAGACGGCGGGCTATCTCACTTACGTCACCCGCGAACCGAAAGGCGTCGCAGGCTGCATCTCCCCCTGGAATGCCCCGCTCACGCTGTCCTCGATGCGCGTCGCGAGCTGCATCGCCTGGGGAAATACCTGCGTTCTGAAACCGTCGGAATTCACGCCGCTTTCGGTTCGCCGGATGGTCGAAATCTTTTACGAGGCGGGGCTGCCGCCGGGCGTCGTCAACCTGATCAACGGTCGCGGCGCGATCACCGGCAACGCGCTGATTTCGCACCCCGATATCGACATGGTGGGATTCACGGGCGGCACCACGACCGGGCGTGCGATCGCCGAGATCGCCGGCCGGCAACTCAAACCCGTTGCCCTCGAACTCGGCGGCAAATCAGCCAACATGATTTTCGATACCGCAGACGTCGAGCGCGCGCTCGATGGCGCCCTCGCCGGCATCTTCGCCAACAACGGACAACAATGCCTCGCCGGTTCGCGCATCCTGGTCCAACGCGGGATCGCGGACGCCTTCATCGAGCGCTTCGTCGCAAGAGCCCGGAAAATCCGTCTCGGCGACCCGATGCTCGAGACCACCGAAATCGGCCCCCTCGCCTTCCGAGGGCATCTTGAGCGCGTACTCTCCTACGTCGATGTGGCGCGTGCTGATGGCGCGACACTCCTGACGGGCGGCAAACGCGCCGCGAGCCCGGAGAAAGGCTGGTTCATCGAGCCGACGGCCGTCATGGCTACCTCGAACGACGCCAGAGTCTGTCGCGAAGAAATCTTTGGGCCATTCGCCACGTTTCTGACCTTCGACACACTCGATGAGGCGATCCACATCGCCAACGACTCGAAGTTCGGCCTCGTCAATTACGTGTGGTCGGAAGATCTGCACACCGTGATGCGCTGTTCGCGCGACATTCGCGCCGGCACCGTTTGGGTCAATACACCCATGATGCGCGACTTGCGTGCGCCGTTCGGAGGCTTCAAAGAATCGGGAATCGGGCGGGACGGCCCGCAATCGAGTCTCGAGTTCTTCACCGAACTGAAGTCGACCATCATCCCCATCGACCCCGTGAAAATGCATCGCTTCGGCGCGACCTGAGGACAGAGACTCCCGTGATCGACCTGCATACCGTCCCGACAGCCAACGGCTACAAGGCCTCGATCATGCTCGAGGAGCTTGGCCTCGCCTATCGAGTAACGTCCTACGATTTACTGAAGGGCGAGAACCTCAAACCCGAGTTGCTCGCCCTGAGTCGTGTCGGACGTCTACCGCTGATCGTCGATCATGAGATCGACGGCGTGCCGCTGCCGATCTATGGCTCGGCCGCCATCCTGCAGTACTTGGCGGAGAAAACAGGAAAATTCCTGCCCTCGCGCGGACGCGAGCGCGCCAAGGTCATCGAGTGGATGGGTATCGTTTCGAGCGACATCTCACCGGCGTACAGCGGACAATTCGTCTTCAACGTCGTCGCTCAAGAGAAACAGCCTTGGGCGATCGCATTCTATGATCGACTGTGCAGTCGCCTGATCAAGGTCATGGACGACCAACTCGAGACGACCCGGTATCTGGCGGGATCCGACTACACCATTGCCGACATATTGGCGTACCCCGTGGCGGCAATTTCGATGAAACGTTTTCCGGGACATCTCGATGGGCACCCGCACATCGCACGCTGGGCCGCCGAGATCGGTGCTCGCCCCGCCGTGCAACGAGGCATGACCGTTCCCGCATAAGCCCTGAGGACACATCACGATGCCAATCGCGCACATCAACCACCACGATATGTACTACGAGGTTCTCGGGCAAGGAGAACCGATCCTTTGCATGGGCGGATGGGGAACGTTTTGCCACGACAACCATCACCACCTCGCACGCGGATTGACCGAGCGCTACCAGGTCATCATTTTCGATTACCGCGGCATCGGCGACTCCACCGACGATCTGTCGATCCCGTCGACCATGGCCCTCCACGCCGAGGACGCGATCGGCCTGCTCGATCACCTCGGCCTGAAGAATGTTCATCTGGTAGGCCTCGTCGGTATGGGGGCCTGCGTCGCGCAGGAGATCGCCATTCGACGCCCCGATCTCGCCCGAAGCATGCTCAACACCGGCGCATGGTGCGAAGTCGACCTTTTCCTGCGTGGTCAGCTCGAAATGTTTCGCGATATCCATCGCGATGCGGGTTTCGCCGCCTTCCAGAAATTGGTCACGCTGATGTCGTTCACGCCCGAGTACTACATCGAGAACCACGACAAACTGCTCGGGCCTCAAGGCGGCTGGAAGGAACTGAACGGGCGATACACGGCCCATGCGAGACTCGTCGAGGCTTGCCTCAGTTTCGAGTCGAAAAGTCGACTACACCAAGTGAAGTGCCCGACGCTCGTAATCCATGCCGCACTCGACATCGTGACGAGCCCGCGCACCACAATTCCAATCGAACAGGCCATTCCGGGCGCCCTCGGTGAGACTTGGGACGATCTCGCACACGTGGTCGCGGGAAAATCGCAGAAAATAAGATTTTGCAATCGACTTTTCGACTGGCTGGATCATCACTGATGTCAGGACTGGAGCCTGCAATCCGACTGCTGCTGATCGTCAACCTCGCGGTGTTCGGACTGCAGTGGTGGATGCCGTCGCTCATAGACCAATTTGCGCTGTGGCCGCTCGCCAGCAATTTTCAGCCGTGGCAACTCGTCACCTACGCCTTCTTGCACGGCGGATTTGCGCACATCGCTTTCAACATGATCGGTCTCGTCACCTTCGGCAACGAACTCGAGCAGTATTGGGGCACACGCCGCTTGCTCACGTTTTATTTCGTAAGCGTCCTGGCAGCCGGCCTTACCCAACTGGCCGTCACGGCCTCGATCGGTGAGATCGCACCGACGGTCGGCGCCTCGGGCGGAATCTACGGATTGTTACTCGGCTTCGCGATGATGTTTCCGCAACGGAAAATCGTGCCTCTCATTCCACCGATTCCGATGCCCGCATGGTTGTTCGCCGTGCTCTTCGCGGGACTCGAACTGTACTTCGGCGTGACCGGCACCGCCGCCGGGATCGCCCACTTCGCTCACCTCGGCGGCATGATCGGCGGATGGATCATGATCCAGCGCTGGCGCCATCGCGCGAGCCCCAGATATTGATTTGCTGCCACCGGCCGCTCCGCCAGCGCCAGTACATCGTGGTGCCAAGCACGGTGACGTAGCTCATCAGGGCGAACCATCCTCCGAGTGCTCCAAGTCCAAACTGCGGTAATCCAGGGATCCACGCCTGCTGCGCATCGAAAACCAGCGTGTGCGCGAGCGGGATGAGGATCACCCACGACAAGACGATCGCGACAACGGCGGGGATTTGGGTGTCACCCGAGGCGCGCAGCGCGAAACTCGAACCAAAATATAAGCCGTCGAACATCTGGTAACAGGCCGCGGGCAACAGCAGCACGAGCGCCGTGGCAACGACCGCGGCCGCATCGATATCGTCGGGGTTGATAAAGAGCGGCATCAACCACGGGCCAACGACGAGCAAAAGCAACGCCACCGACAGCATGAGCGCGGAACACGAACGCGCGACGAAGGTCCCGAGCCGCATCGCCCAGTCACGATCTCCCGCGCCGATGGCCTGGCCCACGACCGTGGTGCCCGCGGCGGCGAGACCCAGCGCAGGCATGTAGGCCAAAGATGTCAACATGATGACGATCTGGGTCGCAGCCGCCCCCACCTTACCCACCTGGCTGACCATCAACTGCATCAACGCGACCCCGAGCACATCCGCGCCGTACATGAGGCCGACCGGAAGCCCCACAGCCAATTGGCGTCGAATCATCGCGAGTCGCGGTCGCCACGTCAGCAAAGTTTTGTAGCGGCGAGAAAGTCCGCCACGAAGCAGCAACGAGATCCCGACCAAGAGCCCGACGAATTGCGCCAAATTCGTCCCCCAAGCGGCCCCCGCCATCCCCATCTCGAGTTCGAACATGAAGAATTGGTTGGCCGGGATATTTGCGAGCGTCGTCACCACGGCGACGACGAAGGTCAATCGAGTCGCTCCGATGCCGTTGAAGAAACTCACCAGTCCCCAACTCATGGCTCCAAGTACCGCACCGGCCAAACGGGGTTCCCAGTAGTCCTCGGCGAGCCCTCGAATGTTCGGATCGAGATTGAAGGCGGCGAGCATCGGGCCTCCCGCCCAAGCCGCGAGGAGAAAGAGAGGCAAAGCCGCAAGCGACGCCCACATCGTATTCCAGAGGCACTGGGACGCCCGCGCTCTGCGGCCGGACCCTTCCGCTTGCGACACGAACGACTGCGTCGCGAGCCCCACACCACCCAGCACGAGAATCGCGCAGGTCATCAGCCAATATATGGCGCCCATCGCAGCGACGGCATCGGTCGACAGACGGCCGATGAACCACATATCGGTCAGATTGAGCAGCGCCTGCATGGCGTTCGTCACCATCAGCGGCAGCGCAATCGTGAGTAAGGCGCCGACATCGACACGCAGCCGACCGTGTCCGTCGCGACGCGCGACGGGCAAACGTGACAGGTCGTCAGTCATTGATTGGTTGCTCGTTGCTCGTCGCGCGCAAACACCGACCCGAGCCACAGCGCAACGGCGAGCATCACGGCGCTGACTCCCGCCAGCACCCACGACACTCCGGCGAGCCCGAGCCCTGCCACCAAGGGGTAGGTCAGTTGACTGACACTATCGCCGCCTCGCTGCAGGAGCGTATCGATCAGACTCTTACTTTTGAATTTGCTCTCGGGATTGAGGATCGTGAACAGCATCTCGCGAGAGGGTTTGAATAGTCCGTAGTCGACGGCGCGACGAATCACCTGAGTCACGATCAATACGATCCCGATGGGCATCAGCGCGAGAAGCACCAGCGAGCCGATGAGCACCACCGGGACGAGACCGAGCGCCGCGCGCACCCCACCGCGTGAGGCGACCCAACCCACGACGACCGTCTGGAAGAAGAGTGCCAACACACTCACCGCGAGATCGATGCGCGCGAACAACGCCGCGCGCTCGGTCAGGGTGGCGTAGGCCGCCTCGACATACTCGGCCTGCTCCTGATACATGAATCCGCCCAATATTTGGCCGCCGACGATCAGTCCGGCGATCGCGATCAGATACGGCGACGTCACGAGTCGCTTGAGATCGTCGATCGCGCGCCCACCGACGGGAAGTGCAAGCCGAGCGTTGGGATCGAGATCGGCACCCTCGCTGCGCACCTCGAAGAACTGCGCTTGGCGACCGAGGACCGTCGCCAGCAGGATGACCACACAGGCGACGAGGATGGTTGTCGTCGGCCCGAGGCGCTCGACGAACAACGCATTGAAGGCGGGACCGGCGATCGCACCCGCACTACCCCCCGCCGCGATATACCCGAACAGTCGCTTGGCGGACGCCGAGCGCCACGCATCGACCATCACGCTCCAGAACACAGAGACGATGAAAAGATTGAGCGATGTCACGGCCACGAAATACGCTGCAGGCAGCCATTTATTTCCGGGACTCGCGGCCATGCCGAGGGCCAACGCCGCAAACAGCACCACGACGAACGTGTAGATCCCGGGAAACAACCAACGACGCGGCAATCGCGCGACCACGAACCAATAGATCGGCAGGATCGCCATCATCACGAAAAAGGTGACGTAAAACAGATTGGCGATCTGCGAGCGTCCTACCTCGAGGGCGAATGCCTCGCGCAGACTGCGAAGCATGTAATACCCGCCGAGCAGCAGAAAGTACGCGCCCGCCGCCGCGAACAAGGCACGTCCCTCGCCTGGCGCCACCAGCCATCGCAATCGACTCGCCGGTT
>JBIJCL010000053.1:0-9135 GCA_044344725.1 Steroidobacteraceae bacterium
CAGCGCCCCGGATACTCGGGAACCGCCCTCTATTGCCGCCGGAAACCGACCGAAATCATCCGCGGGTTCGGCGTCGAGGAGTTCGACGGCGAAGGGCGTTACCTCGAGGCCCGATTCGGCAAGCTTGCGGTGGTCTCTCTTTATTTGCCTTCCGGGTCTTCGGGGCCCGAACGGCAGGCGTCCAAGTTTCGTTTTCTCGAAGCCTTCATGCCTCACCTCAAGCGATTACGCCGTCGTCGAAGTGAGTACATCCTGTGTGGCGACTGGAATATCGCGCACAAAGAAATCGATCTCAAAAACTGGAAGTCGAATCAGAAGAACTCCGGCTTCCTGCCTGAAGAGCGGGCATGGATGGATTCGCTCTTCGGAGACGCTGGGTATGTCGATGCGTTTCGCGAAGTGAACCCGAAGCCCGATCAATACACGTGGTGGTCGAACCGCGGGCAAGCTTGGGCAAAGAACGTCGGTTGGCGTATCGACTATCACGTCGTCAGCAAAGGGCTTGCCGGCGCCGCTCGCTCTGCGCACATCCACAAATCGAGCCGCTTCTCGGATCATGCGCCTCTCATAATCGATTACGACCTTCGCGCATGAACGACAACAAAAAGCCTGGTCTTCGCCAAATTCTGTCGAGCCCGCGGCTCGGTGCCGTGCTCGTGATGGGCATGGCCTCGGGGCTGCCCTATAACCTTACCGAATCGACGATGCAGGCATGGCTCAAAGATGCCGCCATCTCGAACACCACGATCGGCTGGCTGTCGCTCATCGGCCTCGCGTACACATTGAAGCCCCTTTGGGCGCCACTGCTCGATCGATATTCGATGCCTTTCCTTGGTCGCCGACGCGGTTGGATCCTGCTATTTCAGCTCGCACTCGCTGCGGCGCTCGCCGTGATGGCAACCCATGGTCCAGAGCAAGGACTCGTCCCATTCGCGATGCTCGCCCTGGTCGTTGCGGTGCTGTCGGCGTCTCAAGACATCGTGATCGACGCCTGGCGTACCGATCTTGTCTCACCTGCAGAGCGAGGTCCGGCGGCAACGGCTGCGAACTTGGGGTATCGCCTCGCGGCCTGGTTTTCTTTTGCGGGCGCGCTGATTCTGGCGGACTTGATCGGTTGGCGTCAGACCTATTTCGTGATGGCGGCAGGCATGCTCGCCATCAGTGCCGTCACGTTTTTCGCTCCGGAACCCAAACTTCATGCGCCTCCGCCCCGAACGCTGCGAGAGGCGGTCACCGAACCCCTCAGACAGCTTTTGGCGGGGCAAGGCATGCTGCTGCTGTTGCTGACGATCGTGCTGTACAAGGTCGGCGATGCGTTCGCCTTGAAATTGCTCACGCCATTCCTGATGGATGTCGGGTTCACCAAGACGGAAATCGGCGCGGTGACCAAGACCGTCATGCTGATCGCCAGCATCACCGGCGCAGTGGTGGGTGGTCTGTGGCTGGTGAGTCTTGGTCTCGTCCGCGCGCTGCTGGTTTTCGGGGCAGCGCAGGCCGTCGCCAACCTCGGCTATTTTGTGGTTGCCACGCAGGGCGACAACGTGACCCTGATGGCGACAGCCGTTTTCGTCGATAACTTCGTCGGCTCCATGGGGAACACGGCACTCGTCGTATTCATCATGGGCATTTGCGATGTGCGGTTCAGTGCTTTCCAGTATGCGGCGCTCTCTGCATTGGCCGTCATGCCGCGTAATTTACTTGGCGCGCCGGCTGGCATATTGTCCGACGCGCTCGGCTGGGCGCCTTTTTTCGTCCTGACGTTCTTCACCGCCTTGCCGGGTCTCGCGATGGTTTGGTGGCAGCGTCACCGCATCGCTCTGCTCGATCTTCCCAAAAACTGAGTTTTCCGTGATCGAATCCTTCCTGAAATTCTTCGTCGTCTTTTTTCTGGTCGTCGAGCCTATTTCGCTCGTGCCCGTTTTCGCCAGTCTCACGGAAGGTGCGAATGCGGCTTACCGCAAGCGCATGGCGATCAAGTCGGTTCTGGTCGCGGGCCTGATCATCCTGGGCTTCGCGTTGAGCGGCGCCGCGTTTCTCGCAGCCATGGGCATCAGCATCGATTCATTCCGCATCTTCGGCGGGTTGCTGCTGTTCCTCGTGGCACTCGAGATGGTGTTCGCTCGCGAGTCGGGAACGCGTACATCTACCGATGAACAAGCCGAGAGTCGGCGTCGTGCAGACATCTCGGTTTTTCCGTTGGCTTTCCCGTTCATGTCTGGGCCTGGCGCTCTGACGACCATTCTCTTGTGGTTCGGTCCGGTATCGGTGGTGAGTCAGCCTGCTTTGTTTGGCACGCTGCTCGCTGCTGCCGTTCTGGTATTGCTGATTTGCCTGGTGGTGATGCTCGGGGCCGGACCCCTCATGAGGATGCTGGGCGCGACCGGCACGAACGTAGCCAATCGACTTCTCGGCGTGATACTCGGCGCATTGGCCGTCCAATTCATCGTCGATGGCATCCGCGCCAGTTTCGGTCTTGGCTGATTCGCCTCGAGCTTATCGGCGCTCGAAAGACAGATCCCACACTCCGTGACCCAGCCGATGTCCTCGGCGCTCGAAGCGGGTGAGGGCGCGCCATTCGGGTCTTGGCATGAAGCTTTCGGCACCCGCGAGATTCACGAACATCGGGTGGCGACTCACGACCTCGAGCATTTGCGATGCATAAGGTTCCCAGTCGGTCGCCAACTGCAGTCTTCCGCCTTTACAGAGCCGCGACGCGGCGAGAGAAACGAAATCGGGTTGTATCAGACGACGTTTGTGATGACGTTTCTTGTGCCACGGATCGGGAAAAAGAATGAGGATTTCGTCGAGCGCGTCTGGCGCGATCCAGCGATCGAGCACCTCGACGGCATCGTGACAAATCACCCTCACGTTGGAGAGTTGCAACGCCGACAATTCGAGCAGCAAATGCCCGACTCCCGAGCGATGTACCTCGACCCCGATGAAGTCTCGCTCCGGATGCGCGCGAGCGAGCCCGATCAAATTCTCGCCGTTACCGAAACCGATCTCGAAACTGCGCGGGGCTACGCGCCCGAAGATTTGATCGAGATCGAAAGGCTGGTTAGTCGACGCTAGATCGAGCCCGTATCGAGGCCATAATTCCGTCAGCGCTCGTTGTTGAGCTGCGGTAATACGACCCGCGCGCAGCACGAAGCTACGGATCTTTCGGGGGATGGGTTGTTGCGCCTCGGGCTCTTCGATCGTCATCGCCCACATTATGGCATTCGTTGCCTGTCAGACTTGCGCATAGGCCATCGCAATTGAGAAAGTGTCGTCGAGTTCTTGAAAATCATGCTCCGTCGAGGGATGCAAACCATGCCCGCTCAAATCCAAACCGAAATCGTCCAATACAACGCCGCCGGACGCCATTTTTCTAGTTACGTCGCGCAAGACCCGGCCCGTAGTGGCAAGCGACCGGGTTTGATCGTCCTGCCGGAGTGGTGGGGCCTCAACGATTATCTCCGGCGTCGCGCACGTGAACTCGCTGGACTCGGCTTCGTTGCGATGGCCACGGACGTGTATGGCGATGGACGCGAAGCTGCCGACTCCACCGAGGCCGGCACATTGATGAACGGCCTGTTCGCCGATGTGCCCTCGCTCAGCGAACGGTTGCGAGCGGCATATGAAGCCCTTCGCGCCCACCCGCTCGTCGATCCCGATCGCATCGGCGCCATGGGCTATTGCCTTGGTGGCGCGCTTTCGCTGCACATGGGCCGGATCGGCATTCCGCTGCGGGGGGTCGTCAGTTTTCATGGCGCGCTGACTCGTGCGCACGAGGCGAAGCGGGGAGAGTTCAAGCCGGCCGTACTCGTCTGTCACGGAGAGGCCGATGCGCTTGTTCCCGCGGAAGATCAAGCCGCCTTTCGCAAAGAAATGGATGAGCTCGGTGTCGACTACGAGTTCAATGCCTATCCGGACGCCAAGCACGGATTCACGAACCCCGAAGCCACCGAAAAAGGCAAAAAGTACAACCTCCCGCTCGCGTACGACGAACGCACCGATCGCCAGTCTTGGGAAGACATGAAGGCGTTCTGGGCGAAGGTGTTTCGCTGAGGGAGCGCTTACTCGTCGAAGCGCAAATGCTTGACGCTCTTGCCGTGTCGACGGATCAGGCGCAGGGCTTCGATACCGATGCGAATATGCCTCTCTACGAAAGACCCGGTGACCTGACGGTCTGACGCTTCGGTCTTCACGCCCTCGGGGACCATTGGCTGATCGCTCACCAGCAATAGCGCGCCCGATGGAATCGAGTTGGCGAATCCTGCAGCGAAGATCGTCGCCGTCTCCATGTCGATGGCCATGCAGCGCGTCTTACGCAAGTATTCTTTGAACTCGTCGTCGTGTTCCCAGACCCGACGATTCGTCGTGTAGACCGTGCCGGTCCAGTAGTCGTAATCGAGATCGCGGATCATCGTCGATACTGCGCGTTGCAGACTGAACGCCGGCAGCGCAGGCACTTCAGGGGGCAGATAGTCATCCGATGCTCCCTCACCCCGGATGGCTGCGATCGGCAATATGAGATCGCCGATCTGGTTTTTTTTCTTGAGGCCCCCGCACTTTCCGAGCAGCAACACGGCACCCGGCGAAATAGCCGAGAGCAAATCCATCACGGTAGCGGCATTGGCGCTGCCCATTCCGAAGTTGATCATCGTGATGCCGTCGGCCGTCGCATTGGGCATCGGACGATCCCGACCGACGATTTCCGCACCGGTCTGTGCGGCGAACAGCTCGAGATAGTGACTGAAGTTCGTCAACAAAACGTATTTACCGAAGCCCTCGAGCGGAGTGCCTGTGTATCGGGGCAACCAGTTATCGACGATTTCCTGCTTCGTTTTCATGGCCTTCAAGGTACCACGATCGCGCTGGAATATAATCGTTCCGCGACTCATTCCCCCGGAGCCCCATTGAGCACCCCCAGCGTTTTGCCCGGTACTTTCGACATGCAGCCGACGCTGACGGGCGATCTCCTTCATGTCAGGCCGCTTGCTCGCCAGGACTTCGACGCCTTGTACCAGGTGGCCTCCGATCCGCTCGTATGGGAGCAGCATCCTGCGAAGGATCGTTGGAAGCGCGAGGTGTTCTCGGAGCTTTTCGACCGACTACTTTCTGGGGGTGGAGGCCTCGTCATCGTCGACAAGACGAATGGAGAGCCGATCGGAAGTTCGAGTTACTACGAGTATCGCCCTGAAGAGCGGGACATCGTCGTCGGCTACACCTTTCTCGCGCGCCGATGCTGGGGTGGACTCTACAACTCCGAGCTGAAGTCCTTGATGCTCGCGCACGCATTTCGATTCGTGGATCGTGTTTGGTTTCATGTGGGCACCGAGAATTGGCGGTCACAGCGTGCGATGGAGAAAGTGGGGGCCCGTCTGAGTCATCGCGCCGTACGTGAAAGTGGTGGCGTCGTGTCGGAATTTCTTCACTACGTCATCGGGAAATCGTAAGTCATGAAAATCTGGACGTATCGCTTCGACTTCACGATCGACGGGCTGACCTACACAACCGAAGCGATCGCTCACCTCAAGACGGTGGAGAGTCGTGTGTTCCAGGGACAACGGGAGCTGGCGAAAGACTTCACCGATGTCATGACGCCAGATGGAATGCGTAATCATCAGTTGCGTTTTTCCCTGTCGGACGGTCGTGAGGTCGTCGTGGAGACGGGGTACATCGATTGGGTCCGCATCGGTATTGCCGTTCGCGTGAATGGTGCGCTTGTACACGAGAGTCATCCCGGCAAAGTCATCAGGTTTCCCACGGTTCCCGTGGCCGACCCTGAGGCCGCAGCGAAATTACAGGCGGAACAGTCGGCTGCGTGGAGTCGAAACAAGTACTCGATCTACGTCGACGTCGGTATCGGAATTTTGTTCTTCGTGCTCGTCAAGTTGACCGACGACCTTCCCATCTCGGCACTCGCGACGGCGGGCGCAGGACTTGCGGTCGTCGTCGTTCAACGTTTCGTGAAGGTCGATCTTCTAGGCGGTCTTGCTTTGTTCGGAGTGGTGATGCTGCTCATCTCCGCTGCTTTCTCGTGGTACTTTGACAATGACTGGGCCGTCAAAATGAAGAGCACGATCCTTGGGGTTTTCGTTGCAACACTCATGTTGAGCGATGCGATCTTCAACCGCGGGAGCTACTTCGGGGGACGACTACTGCGATTCATGCCCCAGCCCATGGATGCCCGGCGACTCGCGACAGGCATGGGCGTGCTCGGTCTCGTGATGGCTGCCGTGAACTGGGTCTTTGCCGAGTTCACGAGCCAAGATACTTGGCTCTATTACACGAGCTTCGGCGATTTCGTTCTGACGATGTTTCTGGTTTTCGCCGTCTTCCGTTACGCAAGTATTCGTTAGGTCTGCCAAGCGCGTTCGAGTAGACCGACGATTTTTCGACCGCTCCGACTGCGCAGATACTTGATGATGAAATCTTTGAACCTGCTCGTGGAGTCGACCGGCAACCCGAGTTCGTCCATGACGGCCGCCATGCCTTCCATCGATTTCGGCAACGTGACCTTCACTACGTTATCCGCCTGCTGAATGAGTCGTTCGGCACCGGAGAGGAACGTGGAAATCTCTGCGAACTGCGACTCGGGTAGCCGTTCGCGGGCAATGTTCAGCAGGGCGCCCGCTCCGCCGATCGCTTGTTTGGCGGGAATCTCGAAGGTGAAGCCGAGCTCGCGTACGAGTTCATCGACGCCTCCCGGAAGTTGAGCGACGGCAAGCCTGGCCGGCAGAAATACCGCCGGAGCGACGAACGCCGCCGCACTCAGGAAATTACGCCTTTTCATAGAGACCCGCCTCGAGCGCCAAATATATTTTTTCGCTCAATGTTAGGCAGGATACAAAGCATCAAAGAACTTTTCAAAAATTTACAAAATATGGATCTATTTCGACTATTGGTTGGGCTGCCGGGGCTGAAGGCAGGACCCCTTGAATTAGGGGTGGTCGGGTCGGGAGCCTGATAGGTCGACCGTTCCGCTGACCCTCACGAGGGTATCGCCGCCGACCCAGACGTCATCCCCCTGACGCTCCACATAGATCCTTCCGCGGCGCTTGAGGGCGGTACCCTGCGATGCCACGTATCGGGAGGGGGCATGGCCCGTCTTGATGAGCCACATCCCGAGACCAGCGTTCAGGCTGCCTGTGACAGGGTCCTCGGGCACCCCCAGGCCAGGAACAAAGGCCCGTACCTCGAAGTTTGCATCTCCGCCCGGTGGGTAGGGGCCAATGACCCCGAGTTTGTAATCACGCAAGACGGTCATGTCAGGCTGCAAAGACAGCACTTGGTCTGCCGATCGGAGCATGACCGCACACCAGCCCGGTCCGTTATCGACCCACTGGTGCATGAGGATGTCGGTGCGAGGGACCCTCAGGCCTGTCGCAATGATCATCAGAGTTTGCTCATCCAGAAGGCCGCTGCGGCGAAGGGGCGGTGCAGCAAACGCGAGTCGTGAGCCGTCGCGCCGAACGCGGACCAAACCAGCCCCGCACTCTTGTACAACTTCGTTGCTACCTTTCGGGATACCGCCGGCCGTCAGCCAGGCGCAGGCACTACCTAGAGTGGGATGGCCGGCAAAGGGTAATTCTCCACCGGGGGTGAAAATCCGAACGCGATAATCGGCTTCGGCCGATGTCGGCTTCATCAGGAACGTGGTTTCGGACAGGTTCGTCCAGCGTGCGAAGGACGCCATTTGCGCCCATGTCAAATCATCGGCGTCGTGAACGACGGCGAGCGGATTACCCATAAAGGTCTCCGCCGAAAACACGTCGAGCTGATGGAACTTTTTCAACACCCCCACAGCCGAAATCTACCGCGATTAAGTTCCGTTCGTGAAAATTCGTCGATTACTGAAGTTAAATAATACACTTGCATCATTACCTGGTGAGGCACTGCGCCAATGAGAATCTCCCCGCTCCTCCCGTCCCTGATCATCCTCGTTTTGGGGATGGTTTCGGCCGTCCCCACCCATGCAGCGGGGGAGACCACCAAGACGCGAACCATCGATGCGCAGTCGATCAAGTCCATCGTCCTGAAAGCGGGCGTGGGCAGTGTTCGGGTCGAACCTGGGAGTGGCGAGAAGATCGAGGCGCGGGTCGTGTTGCGTGCAAAACGCACCACCGGCATTTTCAGTTCGCTCCCTGATGTTGGAAAACTGGAGATTTCCGCTACGACGCGTGGCGACCAATTGGAACTGGATGTCGATGCGAAAAACATCCAAGAAGACTGGGTTCTGAGTGTTCCGAGCAAATCATTGTCCGCACTCGAGGTCATGGTCGGTGTCGGCGATGTCAAAGTTTTCGCTCCAGCGAAACGTATCGAGCTCGATCTGGGAGTCGGCGATGCCGATATCGACGTCGTGTCCGGTGCGATAAAGGTCAACGTCGGCACCGGTAATTTGCGCATCAAGACAGCGCTCGCGAACGCAGGTGAAATCAAGGGCACGACCGGCGTCGGCAGTACCTCTCTCAAAGGACTGGAGGGCACCGTCAAGAGTAATGCGGTTGGCGGACGAGTCAGTGGGCAAGGTGGTGGGCAGCAGCCGATCGACGCGACCGTCGGTGTGGGCGATCTCTCCATCGAGCTCGATGGAAAGAACCTGCCGTGAGACGCGGGCCGCCATACTGGTTCCCGAGCAAACGCTACGGCTGGGGCTGGGGTCTGCCGATTTGCTGGCAGGGCTGGGTCGTATTGGGCGCCTATCTGGTGTTGTTGCCACTCGGTTTCCTTCTCTTTCCACCGGTCGAGCGGATTTTCGAGTTCATGGTGTTTACCCAAGCCGCCACGTTCGTGCTGGTCTTCATTTGCTGGCTCAAGGGCGAGCCACCTCGTTGGCGCTGGGGCGACTGAAGTCGCAATCGGGCTGCAGTTGCCGCAGGCCGAGTCGTGCTCCTAGAATGAACTCATCCGGCGCGGGCGTAGTTCAATGGTAGAACTGTAGCTTCCCAAGCTACTAACGTGGGTTCGATTCCCATCGCCCGCTCCATTCACCCACGCGTGTAACCCCTGCGCGATGAATCAAACCGATCGCTTATCCAGCACACCCATCATCCGGCTCTTCGAAAAGACCGATACCGATGCCGTTAGCGCACTCGTCCTCGGAATTCAGAACGACGAGTTCAATCTGGGGTTGTCGATCTGCGA
>JBIJCL010000257.1:0-3422 GCA_044344725.1 Steroidobacteraceae bacterium
GAAGAGCAGATCGATCGTCGGATGATGGCGCGACACTTCGGCCGGCAAACCCGCCACGAGTTCGCGCGAGGCGACGTCGAGTTCGTGGGTCGATACGCGAATGCCAGAGTGCGCCACGAGTGAGGCCGTCTCAGCGAGATTTTCCGAGTTGATATCGGCGAGCGCCAGATGACAACCCCGGGAGGCGAGAGCTTGCGCGAGCGCTCGACCGATGCCGCTGCCGGCTCCCGTGATGATGGCGGTCTTGTCGCGGAAATCGAGCAGCGAAGTCTTCATGATGGGTTCAGCTCTGCGCGTGACCGAACTTCAGTGCCGGATCGGTGATGCGCCGGTAGCGCGTGACGCCGAGGTCGCGCAAGTAGGTTTGATGTACCCGCCACGGGAAGCGGTCGCCCTGTTTAGGCAGCCCTTCGAGCGCGCGCAGGACATAGCCCGAATTGAAGTCGATGAACGGCATCTCTCCCACCGACGAATCGCGCACTGGGACGGCGTACTGATAGCCGTATCGATCGAAATGCCCGAGCAGTCGGCAAACATAGGCGGCGATCAGATCGGCACGCAACGTCCACGAGGCGTTGGTGTAGCCGAAGGTGAGCACGAGATTCGGGATGCCGCTCAGCATGGCGCCTCGGTACACCATCGAGTCACCCAAATTGACGGCCTTGCCGTCGAGCGACAGTTGTATCGCGCCGAGCGGCAATACTTTGAGTCCCGTTGCCGTCACGATGATGTCCGCCGCGAGCGTCTCGCCGGAGTTTAGTTTGATGCCTTCAGGCACAAAGCGTTCGATCGTATCGGTCACGACGCTGACGCGACCCTTTGCGATCGCCTGAAAGAGATCGCCATCGGGAGCGGCGCAGACGCGCTGGTCCCAGGGGTTGTAGTCCGGCTTGAAGTGCCGGGCGACGTCGTACCCTTTGGGCAGGTCCTGTGCGGCGAGCTCCACGAGACGTTGGCCGAACCAGCGCGGATACTTGCGCGCCAACCGATAGAAAAACGAGGTCAGCAGAATGTGCTTCCAGCGCACGATCGGATAGACGAGCGCGGCCGGGAGAATTTTCGAGAGCACGCGCGCCCAGGGGTCCACGCCCGGCTGATTGACGACATAAGACGGTGTGCGTTGCAGCTGCGTCACATGCGCCGCTTTCTCGGCGAGCGCAGGCACGAGCGTGATGGCCGTCGCGCCACTGCCGATCACGACGATACGGCGACCCGTGTAGTCGAAGTTTTCGGGCCAGAACTGCGGGTGGATGATTTGACCACGGAAATCCGCTTCGCCTTCGAAGTGGGGTCGATAGGCTTCGGTGTAGCTGTAGTAGCCCGTGCAGAGGTGCAAGAAGCGCGTGACCAGCGTCGAGGTGCCGCCCTCACGATCGCGTACGGTGACGGTCCACTCGCAGCGTGCGCTCGACCAGTCCGCCGACTCGACTCGCTTGCCGTACTGAATGTTGGAGGCGACGCCGCTCTCGTCGGCCATCTCACGCAAATAATTGAGGATCGCGGGTCCATCGACGATCGACTTCGGTTTGCGCCAGGGCTTCGCCTTGAAGCCGAGCGTGTACATGTCGGAGTCCGAGCGGATACCGGGGTAACGAAAGAGATCCCACGTTCCGCCGAGGCGGTCACGTGACTCGAGGATCGCGATTTTCTTGGCGGGGAACTGACGGCGGATTTCGGCGGCGGCGCCGATTCCGGAGAGACCGGCACCCACGATCAGCACATCTAGGATCTCGGTAGACATCATCACTCCATCGCAGCGGACCGCACCGCTCGCGCAGGAGCGGCAGGATAACAGTATCGAGCCGGCGGGTTATCATGGAGGCCATCCGCACGGGTTGCGGCGAGGATGTGGCATGCGGTCGATGCTGTTCGTTCCCGGAGACCGGCCGGAGCGTTTCGAAAAAGCCGAGGCGAGTGGGGCGGATGCCGTCATCCTCGACCTCGAAGACGCCGTCGCAGCCGCGCAGAGACCGAAGGCTCGCGAGGCCATCACGGCGCACCTCAAGCGATCTTCACGGCCTGTACCGCTTTGGGTGCGCATCAACCCCATCGACAGTACCGATGCTCTGATCGATCTTACGGCGGTGGTCCCGGCGCGACCCGACGGGATCCTTCTTCCGAAGGCGCGAGACGGAGGCGATGTCCTGCGGCTCGAACATTGGCTCGAGGCGCTCGAGGCGGCGCACGGTCTGACCGCCGACGGCATCAAAGTCATTCCGATGATCACTGAGACCGCCGGAGCGATGCTGCAGCTCGCCTCGTTCGTGCCGACACCGGCGCGGGTCGTCGGCATGACCTGGGGCGCAGAGGATCTCGCCTCCGAGCTCGGTGCCGCGGCCAGCCGAGACGAGGCGGGGATGTACGACCTGCCTTATCAGATGGCGAGCGCAGGCTGTCTATTCACGGCTGCTGCGGCGGGTGTCAGTGCCATCGACACGGTCGATACCGAGATCAAAGATATCGCCGCGGTCGAGCATCGTGCGCGCGGGTCACGCCGCAGTGGGTACACGGCAAAGCTTGCCATTCATCCCGCGCAGATCGCGGCCTTGCATGCGGCCTTTACGCCGAGCGCTGCCGAGATCGCTCATGCCGAGGCGGTGCTCGCCGCATTTTCCAAATCGCCCGAGGTGGGTGCGCTTCGAGTCGATGGCAAGCTGGTCGATCGGCCGCACGTCAAGCAGGCCGAGCGAGTGCTGGCGGCTGCACGCCGCCGATGAGCTCCGAGCGCGGCGGGTTCCGCGGCAACAAACAGTCTTTGCCCTCCAAGCCTTGCTCGGTCTGCAGTCGTCCGATGACCTGGCGAAAGTCCTGGGCCAAAAACTGGGATAGCGTGAAGTACTGCTCCGAGCGCTGTCGCCGCGACGCCAAGATGGCACCAGTCAAACAATGAAAACGGTCATCGTCTGGTTCCGTAACGACTTGCGTCTTCACGACAACCGTGTGCTCGGGCGGGCCATCGAGCAGGGCGATCGCCTGATATGCGTTTATGTTCACGACCCGCGACACGATGTACCGACTCGATGGGGTTTTCCACGCATGGATCGGCATCGTCGGTTTTTCCTCGCCGACACCCTGCGGGATCTCGACTCGGCGTTGATGCGTGCGGGACATCGACTTTGGATAGCGCGTGGTCGCCCAGCCGAGGTGCTATCGGAGCTTGCGAAGGCCGTGAACGCGACATGCGTCTTCTGCGAGCGCATTGCGGCCCCGGAGGAGGAGCAGGACGTCGCTGACATTCGTGCAACGGGAATAGAGATCGAGACGATCTGGCAGTCGAGTCTGATCGATCCCGAGGATCTTCCGTTCGAGATCTCGGCGCTTCCCCAGGTTTTCACGGTCTTCCGCAAGCGCCTCGAGGCCGATGGCGTGCAGCCGCGTCACCCGATCGCGACGCCCGGCGAACTACCGTCTCCTGTTGCGAT
>JBIJCL010000132.1:0-5623 GCA_044344725.1 Steroidobacteraceae bacterium
ATTCGGATCGACTTCCGTGGTGCATGACGATCGCTCGTCTTTTCCGTACGCGCGGAGCGGATTCCGAGGTGGCGAGTCGACGGCGCTTGCGCATCTTGAGCGCTATTTCGCCGGTACGCTGCCGCAGCGTTACAAACAGACCCGGAACGGTCTTGAAGGCGTCGACTACTCGACCAAGTTCTCGCCTTGGCTCGCCACCGGGGCGCTGTCGCCTCGGACCTTGTATGCCGCCTTGAAATCCCATGAGGCGAGTCAGGGCGCGAACGAGAGCACGTACTGGATATGGTTCGAACTCTTGTGGCGCGATTATTTCCGATTCCTGCATCTGCAACATGGCGCCCGTCTCTATCGAGCGGCTGGGCTCACTCGCGAGCCACCCCCGTCGCACGACGCTGCGCGCTTCGATGCATGGCGCGCGGGACGCAGTGGCGAGCCCTTCAACGATGCCGGCATGCGAGAACTCGCGGCGACGGGTTATCTGTCCAATCGTCTGAGACAAAATGTAGCCAGTTGGCTCATCAATGATTTGCGCGGCGATTACCGCGCCGGGGCGGCCTGGTTCGAGTCGCAACTCGTCGATTACGATCCCTACAGCAATCAAGGAAACTGGCTTTACCTCGCGGGCCGCGGTACCGACCCGAGAGAGGGTCGGCGTTTCGATCCTAATCGACAGAGTCGAATGTACGACCCCGACGGCGCCTATCGACTCTTGTGGAATCGGGGCGACTGAGTAATCCTCGCGCCCCTCAGGAGGCACATGATGTCTGCATCAACCCAGGAACTAGTCATTCGCTCGCCGATCGACGGTCGTGAACTCGGTCGTGCGCCCATCACGCCGATCGAAGATATGCCGGCCGTCATCGCCCGTTCGAAGTCGGCGTTCGAGGCCTGGCGCGTGGTTCCGGCGCCGCGACGAGGCGAGTTCATCCGACTGCTCGGTGAAGAATTGCGCCGGGACAAAGATTCGTTGGCAGCGCTCGTAACCTCGGAGATGGGCAAGATCGCCTCCGAAGGTCTCGGCGAAGTTCAGGAGATGATCGACATCTGCGACTTTGCGGTCGGTCTTTCGCGCCAGCTCTACGGTCTTACCATCGCTTCGGAACGACCCGGGCACCGCATGATGGAGACCTGGCACCCGATGGGTCCTTGCGCCGTGATCTCGGCATTCAATTTTCCTGTGGCGGTGTGGTGCTGGAATGCAGCGCTCGCGCTCGTCTGCGGCGATCCGGTCATCTGGAAGCCCTCCGAAAAAACGCCGCTCACCGCGCTGGCCACCATGCGCATCGTCGAACGTGCGCTCAAGCGGTTCGGAAGCGACGCACCCGAAGGGCTCGTCCAATGCGTGATCGGTGGAGCGGCGATAGGCGAAGCGCTCGTCGAGTCACCTGACGTGCCGATCGTCTCTGCGACCGGCTCCACGCGCATGGGCCGCATCGTCGGTCCTCGCGTCGCGGCCCGCTTCGGTCGCACCATCCTCGAGCTTGGTGGCAACAGCGCCATGATCGTCAGTCCGACGGCCGATCTCGATCTCGCGGTTCGCGCCATCGTCTTCTCGGCAGTGGGAACGTCGGGGCAGCGCTGCACGACCTTACGACGACTCATCGTGCATCACAGTCGTCGGGCCGAATTGCTGGAACGACTCAAAAAAGCCTATGGCAGTTTGTCGATCGGCGATCCGCGCGAGCCCGGTGTACTCGTCGGTCCGCTGATCGATGCCGACGCCGTCACGCGCATGCAGGATGTCATCGACAAGGCGCGCGTCGAGGGCGGTGTGGTGTTCGGCGGTGGACGACGCAGTCACGGCGTGCCTGCGGGCGGTCACTACGTCGAGCCGGCCATCATCGAAATGCCGAAACAAACCGCAATGGTTCGCGAAGAGACCTTCGCGCCCATTCTTTATGTTCTCGGTTACGAAACGCTCGCCGAGGCGATCGCCATTCAAAACGACGTGCCGCAGGGTTTGTCGTCGTGCATCTTCACTCGCGATCTGCGTGAAGCGGAGACCTTCCTTTCGGCGGCGGGTTCCGACTGCGGCATCGCCAACGTCAACATCGGCCCCTCGGGCGCCGAGATCGGCGGAGCGTTCGGCGGTGAAAAAGAAACGGGTGGCGGACGCGAAAGCGGCTCCGACGCTTGGCGCGGTTACATGCGTCGCCAGACCGCGACGGTCAATTATTCCGACAAACTTCCGCTCGCGCAGGGCGTCAGCTTCGAGATCTGAATCATGACATTCGAAAAAATCGCAGTACTGGGGCTCGGTAAAGTCGGGCATCTCGCCGCTGAGCTTTTGCATGGCGCCGGCTTCAAGGTGACGGCGATCGATGCCCGGGCGGTCGCCGGCAAAGAATTCGTCGTGCAGAGCATCGATGTCGCCGACCCTTCGGCGCTGCGTCGTGCGCTCTCGGGTCAGCAGGCGGTGCTGTCCTGTCTGCCGTATGCGCTCAACAAAGGCGTGTCGTCCATCGCGCACGAGCTCGGTATCCACTATTTCGACCTCACGGAAGACGTTCCAACCACGAACCATATCCGCGAGCTATCCGCGACGAGTCGGGGTCTGATGGCGCCTCAATGCGGTCTCGCGCCGGGGTTCATCGGGATCGTCGGAGCGAACCTGGCTGCAGGTTTTGATCGAGTGCGCTCGATCCGGCTGCGTGTGGGTGCATTGCCTCAAAATCCGACCGGGTTGCTCGGTTATGCGTTCAACTGGTCGTCGGAAGGGGTCGTCAACGAATACCTCAATGATTGTGAAGTCATCGAAGAGGGTGTTCGAAAGATGGTCTCGGCAATGGAGTGGATCGAGACCGTCTATATCGATGGTGTCCAACTCGAGGCCTTCACCACCTCGGGTGGACTCGGCACCATGTGCGAGACGTTTGCGGGTCGTGTCGAAAACCTCGACTACAAGACCATGCGCTATCCCGGGCACGTTCAACTCATGAACTTTTTCTTCCACGAGTTGCTCATGCGCGAAAAGCGCGAGCTCGCGGGACAGATCCTTTCGAATGCAAAGCCTCCGGTCGATGCCGACGTGGTGTATGTGCATGCGTCGGCTGAGGGCTGGTCCGAGGGGCGATTGCAACGCAAGGAATTCGTGCGCAGTTATTATCCGATCGACATCGCCGGGCGTCCGCGCACCGCAATTGCATGGACGACCTCGGCCTCTGTCGTCGCGGTCATCGAGTTGGTGCGTAACGGAAGTCTGCCGGCGCACGGGTTCCTCAAACAAGAGGACATTTCGCTCGAGGCGTTTCTTTCAACCCGGACCGGAAGTCTCTACAAGTCGGAGCGTTCGACTCATCACCGATAGGTAATGAGCGTACGTGGGTCCGCCTGCGCCTCGAGGTGAGGCACGGCATTGAACACCTCGAGGGTGCGGCGCGAGGCGTCGAAACGGATCCGCGTGATCGACGAGTTAAACACCGTCCAGGACAGACGCAGCGACGCTTCATCGTCGAGGCCTAAGACGTGAGCGACGGCTGCGCCGATCGTTCCTGCCGACGTGCAGATCGCGATGTCCGTCGAGCGCCCTGAATCACGCATGACGCGTTCGAGTCCGTCGACCACTCGCGAGCGAAACTCATGCCAACGCTCGATGCCGGGACCGTCGAGTGTGCCGGCGATCCACTGGCGACCGACCTCCTCAAGACGTCTTTGAAAGGCCCGCGCATCAGGCGGACCGGAGCCCTGCAGCGCGATGAGCGGCCTGCCCGTGAGTTTGGCATGGGCTTGGAAGAGGGCGTGGGCGTCGTATTCGTCGAAAGCGGAATGGTCTTTCACGGATTCGACCGAGGGCGAGGCGAGGATTGCTGCCGTTGCGCGCTGTCGCTTGAGCGTGCCGCTGTAGATCGCATCGAGTCGTTGACCGGTGCGCGCGTAGTGGTCGCGGAGATGGCCAATTTGCTGCTCGCCGAGGCGCGACAGACGGTCGTAGTCCTCGGTACCGAATGAGGCCTGTCCGTGTCGGATGAGGTGAAGGGTGCTCAAGAGCGTCTCGAGGCGTCTGCTGACGTGTGCATTGAGCGGCGATTGTACGCCGCGTAACATGGTCCCGGCATGCGACGTTTCGAAGAATCCGTGCCTCGGCCCTCATGGTGGGTGCGGGCGCTCGCCGCCTTGCCCCTCGGCGCCTTGCACGGGCTCGCACGTGTCTTCGCGTTCTTGGCGTGGCGTATCGCTCCTTACAAGCCGACGATCATCCGCGACAGCCTCGCGATGGCCTTCCCTCAAAAATCTCCTGCCGAGATCGAATTTCTTCGCCGCGAGTTCTATCGCGGCTACGGCGACGTGATGGTCGAGATCGTCAAATCTGCCTCGATGGACGAACGCGAATTCGACGAACGAATGCATTTCACGAACTTCGAGATCGTTCGGGAAGCGATCGCATCAGGTACACCGGCCGTACTGTTCGCCGCACATCAGTGCAATTGGGAGTGGCTGTTGCTCGGCATGTCCAAACGGCTCGGATTTCCCGTCGATACCGCCTACAAGCCTTTGAAGAACGCCTGGGCTGATCGCGAGATGTTGGCGCTGCGCAGTCGATTCGGGGCGCGAATGATTCCGGCCGACCGGGTGATGCGTGACATCCTGGCTCGACGGAGCGTGCCCCGTCTCATCGCTTTGGCTGCCGATCAGGAGCCGGTGGCGAGCGACCGGCGTCATTGGACGCGGTTTCTCAATCGCGAAACGGCATTCTTCATGGGTGGCGACGTGATCGCGAGCAGTCTCGATTACCCCGTATTTTTTGCAGCGATTCGCCGAACGGCGCGCGGCCGATACGAGGCGACCTTCGAGCTGATGCGAGCGAAAAACGAACAGTTGGCACCTGGCGAGTTGACGGAGCGCTTTGCGCGGCGGGTCGAGCGGCAGATACACGAAAGTCCCGCCGATTGGCCGTGGTCGCATAAGCGCTGGCGGCTCAAGCGCAGTTGAACGAGAATCGCCGCCCATGGAAATCTCGGTGGTCATACCCGTCTGCAACGAATTCGACAATGTCGGACCACTCGCTCGCGAGATTGTCGCCGCGCTGACGGGCCGCGAGTTCGAAATCATATTTGTCGATGACGGCAGTACCGATGACACGGCCGCCGCCGTCCGTGCCTTGCGCGAGGACATTCCCGAGGTGCGTCTGCTGCGCCACTCTTTTCGCAGTGGACAAAGCGCTGCGGTGTGCTCGGGTGTCCGGTATGCACGGGCAGAGTGGATCGCCACCTTAGACGGAGACGGTCAGAACGATCCGGCGGATATCCCGAAGCTCTTTGAGGTACGCCACTCGGCGGAGCTCGTGATGGGGAACCGAGTGCAGCGTCGCGACACCTGGCTGCGCCACTTGCAGTCGCGAGTCGCCAACGGTGTCCGCGGTCGGCTGCTCGGTGACGGTACGCCCGATACGGGCTGCGGCATCAAGGTGATGCGTCGCGACGTCTTCATGGATCTCCCCCGATTCGACCACATGCACCGTTTCTTGCCGGCGTTGTTTCTTCGCGCGGGCGCTCGAGTCGTCTCCGTTCCCGTCGCTCATCGGCCGCGCGAGCGGGGCACCTCGAAATACGGACTCTTCGATCGGCTCTGGGTGGGCATCGTGGATATTTTTGGTGTGATGTGGCTGCGTCGACGGGCCAAGCCC
>JBIJCL010000001.1:0-28973 GCA_044344725.1 Steroidobacteraceae bacterium
CTTGCCGGTTGCCATGTCGATATCCTGTGCCTTGATGCGTTGAATTCTTTGAAATTAAACCGCTGCCGCGCCGCCGACGATCTCGGCGAGTTCCTTGGTGATCGCCGCCTGACGTGCCTTGTTGTACATGAGCTGCAGATCGCCGATGAGTTTGCCCGCGTTGTCCGAGGCGGCCTTCATGGCCACCATTCGCGCGGACATCTCGCAGGCCACGCTCTCGACGGCCGCTCGATACACCTGTGACTCGATGTAGCGCATGAACACCGCATCGAGAATTTCGGCGGCGTTCGGTTCGTAGATGTAGTCCCAGTGCTCCTGGAGGTCGCCCGCGTCCAAGGTCTCGACCGGGAGCAGCTGGGTCACGACGGGCTTTTGCGTCATCGTGTTCACGAATTGGGCATTGACGACGAAGAGTCGGTCGATCGAGCCGTCTTTATAGGCATCGAGCATGACCTTGACCGAGCCGAGCAGATCTTTGACATGCGGACGATCGCCGAGACCGCCCACACTCGCGAGGATCGGAAGACCCAAACGTCGGAAGAATCCCGCAGCCTTGTTGCCGAGGAGACAGAGGTTGACGTTGGCGCCCTTCCCCTGCCATTCGCGCATCAGCAGGAGCGTGCTCTTGAAGACGTTCGTATTGAGCGCGCCGCAAAGACCGCGGTCACTCGATACGACGATGATGCCGATCGATTTGGTTTCGCGTTCGGTCAGGAACGGATGGCGATAGTCGGGGTTCGCCTTGTTGAGATGCCCGATCACGACGCGGATCTTCTCGGCATAAGGACGCGACAAGCGCATGCGATCTTGAGCGCGGCGCATCTTGCTCGCCGCGACCATCTCCATGGCCTTGGTGATCTTCTGAGTGCTTTTGACACTCGTGATCTTGGTGCGTATTTCCTTTGTGCCGGGCATGTCAGTCGAAGACCTTAGTAAGTGCCAGTCGCCGCGAAGTCGTCGCAGATCTTCTTGAGCGTCTCTTCGTGCTTCTTCAGGACAGGCTCGGCATTGATGGCGTCGAGCGCCTCCTTGTATGCCGATTTGGCGAACGCCTGGAGGGCCGCCTCGAGATCGACGACCTTCTTGCGATCAGCCTTGTCCATGTAGCCGTTGTTGACGGCGTAAATCGTCAACGCCATCTCGGCCACCGACATCGGCGCGTACTGCTTCTGCTTCATGACCTCGGTGACGCGCACGCCACGCTCGAGCTGCTTGCGGGTCGCGTCGTCGAGATCGGAGGCGAACTGCGCGAACGCGGCGAGCTCGCGGTACTGGGCAAGCGCGAGACGGATGCCGCCGCCGAGCTTCTTGATGATGTCCGTCTGTGCGGCACCACCCACGCGCGATACCGAGATACCGGCGTTCATCGCAGGACGGATGCCCGCGTTGAAGAGATCGGTTTCGAGGAAGATCTGACCGTCGGTGATGGAGATGACGTTGGTCGGCACGAACGCCGTCACGTCACCCGCCTGGGTTTCGATGATGGGCAGACCCGTGAGCGACCCGGTCTTTCCCTTGACCGCGCCCTTCGTGACCATCTCGACATACTCCTCGTTCACGCGAGCGCTACGCTCGAGCAGACGGGAGTGGAGATAGAACACGTCGCCAGGGAATGCTTCGCGACCCGGCGGGCGTCGCAGCAGCAAAGAAATCTGGCGATAGGCGACGGCCTGCTTGGACAGATCGTCGTAGATGATCAGGGCGTCTTGCCCGTTGTCCATGAAGTACTCGCCCATCGTCACGCCCGAGTAAGCGGCGAGGTACTGCATCGCGGCAGGCGTCGAGGCCGAGGCGGCCACTACGATGGTGTGATCCATCGCGCCGTTCTCTTCGAGCTTGGCGACCACGTTGGCGATCGACGATTGCTTCTGACCGATCGCGACGTAGATGCACTTAATGCCGGAAGACTTCTGGTTGATGATCGTGTCGACGGCCAGAGCGGTCTTGCCGGTCTGACGGTCGCCGATGATGAGCTCGCGCTGTCCGCGACCCACCGGAACCATCGAGTCGATGGCCTTGTACCCGGTCTGCACCGGCTGGCTCACCGACTTACGGTAGATGACGCCGGGTGCCACGCGCTCGATCGGCGCAGTACGCGAAGTTTTGAGCGGACCCTTGCCATCGATCGGATTGCCGAGCGCATCGACCACACGACCGAGCAGCTCCGGACCGACCGGCACTTCGAGGATGCGGCCCGTCGTCTTGACGGTATCGCCTTCCTTCAAAGATTTGTAGTCGCCGAGTACGACTGCGCCTACCGAGTCTTGCTCGAGGTTGAGCGCGAGCCCGAAGAGGTTTCCCGGGAACTCGATCATTTCACCGTAGCGCACGTCGGCGAGGCCATGGATTCGGCAGATGCCGTCCGTGACCGACACGATCGTGCCGACGTTGCGGGCCTCGGCGGCCGACTGGAAGCGATCGATACGCTGCTTGATGAGATCGGAAATCTCGGATGCCTTGATGGACATGTCTGGTCCTCTAAAAAACCTGGTGCGGACGGCGCATTAGGCGCCGGCCATCGTGTTACCGAGTCGCTCGACGCGCCCGCGAAGCGAGCCGTCGACGACGAAATCGCCCGCGCGAACCACGGCTCCACCGATCAGCGACGGATCGACCGTCGAGGAAAGACGAACCGTACGACGCAAGCGGCGGGTGAGTGCCTGCGTCAATTTCTCCGCCTGTTCGGCCGTGAGCGGCAATGCCGAGGTGACGGTGACGTCCACCGTATTCTCGACCTCCGCGCGCAGTGCGGCGTACTGCACGGCAATCTGCGGCAACAGCGCGAGGCGGCCGTTGTCCGCAAGCAGGCGCAAGTAGTTGAGCGCCTTCTCGTTGCCTGATGCGCCGACAAGCTCCGCAACAAAGCTCACGAGCTCTGCGCGCTGTACGTGCGGGTTGCCGACGAGCGCACCCACGCGCGCATCGCCGAGCACCAAGCTCGCGCGGTCGAGCATCTCGCCCCACGCGGCGAGTTGCCCTGCAGCATGTGCATGCTGGAACGCCGCGCGGGCGTACGGCCTGGCGATGGTTGCCTCGTCAGCCACGTGCAATCTCGTCCGCGAGCTTGTCGAGCAACTGAGCGTGCGTCTTCGCGTCGACTTCACGTTCGAGCAACCGCGAAGCACCCACCACCACCATCGAACCGAACTCCTTGCGGAGTTGGTCGCGGGCACGGTTGGTCTCGGAGGCAGCTTCATCGCGCGCAGCGGCGACGATTCGGGCGCCTTCGCCTTGCGCCGCCTGCTTGGCGGCTTCGATCGCCTCGTTGGAGCGACGCGAAGCCTGGTCCTCGATCTGCCGGGCACGCTCGCGAGCCTCGCGAATGATCGCATCGGCACGGTTCGTGGCTTCGGCAAGGTCTTTCTGACCCTTGTCGGCGGCCGCAAGGCCGTCGGCAATCTTGCGGTTGCGAGCGTTCAGTTCTTCAGCCAGTACGGGCGTGACGAACTTCCCGACGAACCACAAGAGGATCAGGAAGACGATGATCTGGCCGATAAATGTGGCGTTGATCGTCATGGCCTGTGTCTCCCTCGCGGGAGCCCTCCGGGAGTCGTTTTAGCCGGCAAGGCTGGCGAGCAGCGGGTTGGCGAACGCGAAGAGCATCGCGAGACCGACACCGATGAGGAACGCCGCGTCGATCAGACCCGCGAGCAGGAACATGCGGCCCTGCAACATCGGGGTGAGTTCGGGCTGGCGGGCAGCCGACTCAAGGAACTTCGCGCCCATGATGCCGATACCGATACAGGCACCGATGGCGCCGAGACCGATGATGATGCCGATGCCGAGGGCGGTGAACGCCTGGACGTTTGCAATCGCTTCCATTTTCAGAGACTCCTCAAATCAAACAAACGCGTGGATAACGAACCAAAAACTTTGACGATCAATGGTGTTCTTCCGCCATCGAGATGTACACGACGGGAAGAACCATGAAGATGTAGGCCTGAAGCAGCACGATCAGGATGTGGAAGATCGCCCAGGCCGTGCCCGCGATGATCTGGCCGATGAACAGTGAGATACCGCCGATCGAGACGGCGAACGCCATGCCGAGCAGGGCGATCAACATGAAGAGCAGTTCGCCAGCATACATGTTGCCGAACAGTCGCATCGACAAAGACACCGGCTTCGCCAGCAGCTCGACCACGTTGAGGGCGAAGTTCGGGATCCAGAGTAGTGGATGGTTACCGAAGGGTGCGGCGATCCATTCGTGCAGATAACCACCGACGCCCTTGGCGCGAATCGCGTAGATGATGATTAGGAAGAGCACGACGACCGCCATCGCGACCGTGCCGTTGAGATCGGCGGTCGGGAGCACTCGGAAGTACTCCGCTCCGAACAGCGCCGCGACGCTACCCGGCAGGTCGAGCGGCAGCAGGTCCATGGAGTTCATCGCCACGACCCAAGTGAAGAGGGACAAACTGAGCGCCACCAGGAACGCGCGATTACCGTGGTAGATGTCGGAGACCTGACCGTCGATGAACTCGTAGATCATCTCGACGAAATTACGCAGGCCCGAGGGCGCGCCAGCGGCCGAACCCGCACGCACTCCGAAATAAAGGAACGCGGCCACCGCAGCGGCCAGCACGGAGGACATCAAAAGCGTATCGACGTGAAAGGTCCAGAACCCCTGCCCGACCTTGAGATGGGTCAGGTGGTGAACGATGTATTCGGTGGGCGTCTCGCTTGCGCCGTTCTGACTGGCCATCGTGCTTGGTCTACCTGGTCCGACAGTTTCTAGTTCTACCCCACCCGGCGGTGATCATTCCCGGGCTTTGGAGCGCGGGGGCAAGTTTGGCGCAGCGAGCGCCGGAACCAGCCAGAACACCACCAACGTCGCGATGTACCCCGCGAGTACCGCAGGCCACACCGCGTCCCCCCGCTGCGCGACCGCGAGAAACATTCCCACGGTCAGCAGCACCTTCACGAACTGGCCGACGAGTAGTCGACCGAACGCGAAGCCGGCGGAGCGCGCAGGGCGCAACGCCGCCACAGTCATGTACAGGTTCGCGATCAGCCCGATCAGCCCCCCGGTGGTTGCCGACCAGCCGGCCTTCGGTCCTGACCCAAGTGCGATCAGCGCACCGAGGACGACCGTCACGGCACCCTGCCAGAGAAGGATCCGAACGGCGAGTCTGCGCGTTTGCGGATCGCTCGAAACGGTCATGGGCAGGCGGTCCTGTGGTCAACCGAGAAACCACTTGTCGCAACCTGTACAGACGGCAAGTGACTTCGCTGAGTCTCGAGCAGGTGTCGCGATGTCACGATACCCACCCCGAGGGCGCGCGGATTATAGAGGCGCGACCCCAGCGCAGCAATCATCAATGGATGTGAGACAGGATGCCGTCGAGCTCGTCGAGCGAGTGATACGCGATCACGAGCCGACCTTTGCCGCCTTTGCCGAGCGATTCGATTTTGACGTCGGCACCCAGAGTTTCGGAGAGCCGATTTTCGAGCTCGCGAACATTGGCATCCGTGGCGTCACCCGGTGTTGCAGCGCTGAAATCGCGATCGAACCCCGTATCCTTTTTCGGCGGATTGTTCAGTCGGCGAACCAATGCTTCGGTTTCTCGTACTGATAGTCCTTTTTTCGATACTAATTGGCCGACTTCCACCTGCTGACGCTTTTGCGTGAGGCCGAGCAAGGCGCGGGCATGGCCCATCTCGATCTCGCGACGATCGACAAGCTCCGCGACCTCTGCAGGCAGCTCGAGCAGACGCAGGAGATTGCTGACTGCGGCACGAGATCGACCGACCGCGTCGGCCGCTTGTTGATGGGTCACCTCGAACTCGCGGATCAGGCGATCGAGGGCTCGGGCCTCTTCGAGGGGATTCAGATTCTCGCGCTGGATGTTTTCGATCAGCGCCATGGCGATGGCGCTCTCGTCCGGCACCCGACGGATGACCGCCGGGATCGTCTCGAGGCCCGCCATCTGGGCGGCTCGCCAGCGACGCTCGCCGGCGATGATTTCGTATCGCGTGGGCGCCGCGCCCGGTGCCGCCCCCGGCATCTCGAGAGGCCGCACGACGATGGGCTGCACCACGCCTTGGGCCCGGATGGAACTCGCGAGGTCCTCGAGGGCCTCCTCTCGCATGTCGACGCGAGGTTGGTAACGACCCCGTTGCAGCTGATCGAGCGGCAACTTCGCGAGCTCGTCGCCCGGTAGGGCCGGCGCGCCGGTCGTGGTGCGGCTCGCGCTCATCTGTCCGAGTAGCGCATCGAGTCCGCGGCCGAGGACGGGCTTTTTCTGATTCATGCCCGCGATGATAGCGGAGTCGCCCGCGTGATCGCCGCCGCCTCTCGAGGCTGGTTTTCACCGATGCCGAGGAAGATCTCCCGGAAGGCGACGTACCCGAGGGCGCCGAAGAAACAATAAAGCACGGGAACGATCGGCGGCAGCAACAAGGCGAAGACGGCGGGCAACACCATGAACAGCAACGCGACCCCGAGCATGGGGCCGATGTTGCGGATCTGCCCCGCGGCACCGAGTCGCCAGGCTTCGCGGAACGACAAGCCCAACAAAGTCATGCAGAGAAACTGGAAGAACGACGTCAGTCCGGGGATGTTGAGTCCGAAATAACAGAGACCCAAGGCGAAAGCCGAATAGACGAAGATTTGTCGCAGGGCGATGAAGCCGTCGGCCGACAGCACGTCGACCGAGTTGCGTTCGGTGTAGAGGATGTTCCACCACGCGACGCCGGGCTTCGAGAGCAACAACACCCAGACCAGCGCCCCTGCGAGCGCGACGAGGGCTGCAAACATGAGAATCACCCGAAACTTGGCCCTCAGCATCTCGAGCGCCTCGGCGAGGGTGATGCGGCCGCTGCGATCGAGGTGAGACGCGATCAGCATGCAGGAGAGCAGCGCGACGAGCGCGAGGATGCCGCTGACGAGCGGAAATCGATGCCCGACGAACATCCAGAGACACATCAGCAGGGAGAGTGCGGACCAGAAGCCGAGACCGCGACGCAACAGATCGAAGGCTTGCCGAGACCAGCGCAGCACCGCGCCGGGCGCTGCACTGCGCGGCTCGATCAGCATGGTTCAGCCGGCTGGGCGCGCTGCGCCCATCACGGCGGGGGGCGCAGCCGGCACGCCGCCACGCCCGATCATTTCACCGGCGAGCGCGAGGTAGGCGAGGGCTCCGCGCGAATCCTTGTCGTGCAAGAGTGCCGGCTTGCCGAAAGACGGCGCCTCGGCGAGACGTACGTTGCGCGGGACGATGGTACTGAAGACCTTGTCACCGAAATGCTCGATCAATTGAGCGCTGACCTCATTCGCAAGGTTGTTACGCGGATCGAACATCGTGCGCAGGACGCCTTCGACCTGAAGGTTGGGATTCACGGCTTCGCGGATCTGCTCGATGGTGGAGAGCAGTGCCGTCAACCCCTCGAGCGCGTAGTACTCGCACTGCATCGGTACGAGTACGCCATCGGCGGCGACGAGCGCATTGACGGTCAGCATGTTGAGCGAGGGTGGGCAGTCGATGAGGATGACGTCGAACTCGTCTCGCACCGTCTTCAGTGCATTGCGCAATCGGATCTCGCGACCGACGGGCATCGATAGCAACTGCACCTCGGCAGCGGTGAGATCTTGGTTGGCCGGCAAGAGCGCCATCGCCGGCGACTCGAGCATGAGGAGCGCATCGCGTGCCGAGCACTCGCCCGTCAGCACATCGCCGACACCTCGCACGATCGAAGTTTTTTCGACGCCGCAACCCATCGTCGCGTTGCCCTGGGGATCGAGGTCGATGAGCAGCACTCGACGACGCGTGACGGCGAGCGACGCGGCGAGGTTGACTGCAGTGGTGGTCTTGCCGACGCCGCCTTTCTGGTTGGCGATGGCGATGATGCGGGCCATGCGCGGAGTCTAGCGCAAGCGTCGTCACGCCATCCGGCGCAGCACGACGACGTGTCGCGCCTCGGCGAGACCCGGGATAGTCAGATCGCGATCGGCCTCGATGCGCCACCCGGCGGGCAGTCCCTCGCGCTCTGCGCTTTGACGCCGGCCCTTCATCGCCAGCACGAGGGTGTGCGGTCCACAAAGGCCGGCCACCTTATCGAGCAACTCCGGCAAGGGTGCAAAAGCACGCGTGACGACCGTGTCATAGACCGTCGAGGGCGTGTGGGTCTCGGCGCGGGCATGCACGGCCTGCACATTACCGAGCTCGAGCGTCCGCGCCGCATGCGCCACGAAGCGTACTTTCTTTCCATTGGAGTCGAGCAGCGTGAACTGTCGATGCGGATCGGCGATGGCGAGCGGCAGCCCCGGGAATCCGGCCCCTGTCCCCACGTCGATGACCCGCGATCCTTCGAGCAAGGGCCAAACGGCCAGACTGTCGAGCAGATGCCGGACGACCATGTCGCGCCGCTCACCGATGGCGGTGAGGTTGTAGGTTTTGTTCCAGCGCGACAACTCATCGAGCAACATCAGCAACCGACGCGCGGCTCGATCATCGAGCGTGACGCCGAGTGAGGCGGAATCTTTGATGAGCGCCGTGCGCTCCGCATCGATCGCGGATGCAGGCGAAGGAGAAATCGTCGACATCGCTTCGTCGCTCTGTGGTCAACCGCCGATCTTGACGATCGTTCGCCCGGTCACCGTGCCCTTTATGTACGCGTCGAATGCACCGGGTAGATCGTCGAAGGCGATGGTGCTCGTGGCGATCTGGTCGAGGTGACGCGGCCTCAAGTCGGTCGCGATGCGATTCCAGACGACGAGCCGCATGTCGCGCAAAGTCGCCGAAGAATTGATACCGAGGAGATTCACGCCACGGATGATGAACGGGATCACCGTGGTGTGAAGCTCTGCGCTACCGGCGAGTCCAATGCTCGCGATATTGCCCCAGTTGTCGACCGTACGTGTCAGCCACGTCAGCATCTCTCCGCCCACGTTGTCGATGGCGCCACCGAAACGCGCCGTCTCGATGGGTCGCTTGCCGTAATCGATATCTTTGCGAAGCCAAACCTGCGATGCGCCCAAGGATTTCAGATAGTCGACGGACTCGGCCTTGCTGCTCACGGCAATGACCTCGTAGCCGCGCGCGGCGAGCATGTCGATGGCGATGCTGCCGACACCTCCGGTCGCGCCCGTCACGACGATGGGGCCTTTCGCCGGAGTCTGGCCGTTGTGTTCCATGCGGTGGATGGCGAGCGCCGCCGTGAACCCCGCCGTACCGAGCGACATGGCCTTGAACGCCCCGAAGCCCGAAGGCATCGGAATCACCCACTCACCGTTGAGTCGGGCGTACTCGGCGTAGCCACCATCGTGCGTTTCGGAAAGACCACAACCCGTCACGAGCACGTGATCTCCCGCCTTGTACCGAGCGTCGCCCGATGATTCGACGACGCCAGCCAAATCGATGCCGCCGACGAGCGGGTATTTTCTGAGGATTTTTCCGGCACCCGTCGCTGCAAGCGCGTCTTTGTAGTTGATGTCGGAGTAGAGCACCCGCACGATCACATCGCCCGGTCCGAGATCGTCGATTGTGAGTTGATCGAATCTCGCGACGATTTTCTTGTCGATTTCGTGGATGCGAAACGCTTTGAAGGTTTTTTCCATGGGAGTGGTTCTCTACTTACGCGCGATTTCGGCGTGAAAGCCAGGCCAGCAAACCGTCGGTGTTGAGATCGAGATCCCCGCCCAGCCACAGTTCTATCGTGTCGTCGTTTGCGGCGCTGCCGAATTGGCGAAGTTCACGAACGAATATTTCTTTGAGCGTGGCGCGGATGGCGGGACGCGCGGTTTCGACAGTCTCGCTCTCGTGAGACAACGCCGTCGCGACATGTGCCTCGATCATCCGGATGAGATCGACACCTATCCGTTCGAGATCATCGATGCGCGCATAGTGGGTGAGAAAGGCGGCCTTGGGGCGACGCGCGAGGATGCGGCGTATCGAGTCGATGAGCTGCGACGGATCGAACTGGGACGGGCTGGTCGTCGGAACCCCGAAGGCTCGTCCCTCCACGTCGAACACTCGATAAGAGAGGCCCAAGGTGTCTCCCGTGAAGACCGACTGGCTGCCATGGTCAAAGAAAGTCTGATGATGTAACGCATGGCCGGGCGTGTGGAGAATCTCGAATTCCCGTCCGCCGAGTGCGAAACGTTGACCCTCGGTGGTGGCGACCACCCGCGAGCTGTCGATGGGCAGGAGCTCGCCGTACAAACGATCGTAAAGCTCTCGGCCGTAGACGGCGATCGAGGCTTCGATGAGCTTTTTCGGATCGACCATGTGGGGGGCGCCGCGCGGATGTACGACGACTCTGGCGTTCGGCAACGCCCGCATCAGCTGCCCGGCGCCACCGGCATGGTCGAGATGCACGTGCGTGAGGAGCAGCCAGTCGACATCCTCGCGATTCACGCCGAGTTCGTCGAGCGCGGCGAGCATCGCGGGGACGGAGTGGGCGGTGCCGCAATCGACGAAGGCAGCCCGACCCGCATCGACGACGAGATGGACGGCATCGAAGAGGGGCATCAAATATTCGGCATCGATGGCATGGATGCCGTGGTCGTAACGGTGGGTGATCATCGTCCGCCCTCCGCGGCGGCATTGGAGTCGTGAAAAAGCTCGGGCAACATATCAGACATGACCAAACCTTACACCGAACGCCGCGCCGTTCCCCTCACCCTCATTACCACCGTGCTCGTGCTGTTCGCCGGAGCGGCGAGCGCGCAGTCTCCCGCTCGCGAAACCCGCGGGAACCTCGTACTCGAGGGCATTCCACCGCATTCGACACGGGCACTCGAGACGCTGGACGGATGGCTCGCCGGACGCGGTGCCAACTTCCAGGACTTCATGGCGGACGGAAGCATTCTGATCACCACGCGCTTCGGCGACGCCGATCAGGTCCATCATGTCGCTCATCCGGGCGCCGCCCGTACGCAGTTGACCTTCGACATCGACCCTGCGGGCGGAGCGAGCGCAAATCCTGCCTCTGGATCGCGGATGTTCCTGTTCGCGCGTGATCGAGGCGGAAACGAGAACGCCCAGCTCTATTTGCAAGATCTCGATACCCGCCAAACGAAGCGGGTGACCGACGGTCGCTCCCGGCACGGCGGCGCGCTGTGGTCGCGTGATGGCAAACGCCTCGCGTTTCAAAGTAACGCGCGCAACGGCATCAACCAGGACGTCTACATCGCGGACATCGATGGCAGCAGCGGAGCACGCCTCGTCGTCGCGTCGCAGGGCCAGACGTGGACACCGCTCGATTGGTCGGCCGATGGTCAAAGATTGTTGCTGCTCGATTATTCCTCGGTCACCGATGCATCGCTGTACGTTGCAGAAATCGCAACGGGCGCATTCACCCGCGTGTCGCTCTCGGGCGACCCCGCAAAGCCCTCGCCGCAAAGCGGAATCGGCAGCGCCCGCTTCTCTGCAGACGGACAAGGCGTGTGGCTTACGGCCGACCTCGGCGGCGAGTTCCGTCAAATCCGTTACGTCGATCTTGCGAGCGGCAGCCTGCGAACGCTTACGGCGAGCCTGTCCTGGGATGTCGACGACTTCGAAATCAGCACGGACGGTCGATGGCTCGCCTACGTCGCGAACGTCGACGGCTTCAGCGAACTCTTCATCGCCGATCTCGGCGCCGGACTGACGCTGCGACCGTCGGGTCTGCCGGCCGGCCTCATCTCGAACCTGCGTTTCGACCGGCAGGGAAAAACGCTGGGAATGAGTATCGAATCCTCGCAGTCTCCACGAGACGCCTGGACCTACGACATCGAAAAAGCCGAGGCCACTCGCTGGACGCGGAGCGAGACGGGGCTCATCGATCCCTCCAAACTCGTCGCAGCATCGGTGTTTCGCTATCCGACCTGGGATCGTGTTGGCCGCGCTCAGCGGCAAATTCCCGCGTTGATCCATAAGCCGGCGAAGTCCGGTCGGCATCCGGTGGTGATCGACATCCACGGCGGACCCGAGGGGCAGTCACGCCCCGGCTACAGCCCGTTCGCCCAGTACCTCGTCAATGAATTGGGCTACGCAGTCATTCAACCGAACGTTCGCGGATCGACCGGTTACGGCCGCACTTTCACGATGCTCGACAACGGTCGGCTCCGTGAAGATTCGGTGAGAGACATCGGCGCGCTACTCGTGTGGATCGCCGCACAACCTGATCTCGACGCGGATCGCGTCGTCGTGATGGGCGGTTCTTACGGTGGGTACATGGTGCTCGCCTCGCTCATCGCGTACGGCGACCGACTCAAGGGCGGTATCAACGTCGTCGGCATCAGCAACTTCGTCACTTTCCTCACCAACACCTCAGGCTATCGCCGTGATCTGCGTCGAGTGGAATACGGTGACGAGCGCGATCCTTCGATGCGCGCGTTCCTGCGTCGCATCTCTCCGCTCGAAAAAGCATCGATGATTCGACGACCGCTGCTCGTGGTGCAGGGGCTCAACGATCCGCGTGTCCCCGCGTCCGAGAGCGAGCAGCTCGTGGCGAAGATTCGCGAGCAGGGTGGCGAGGTGTGGTACCTCGCGGCCAAAGACGAAGGGCACGGCTTCCGGAAAAAAGCCAACCGCGACTTTTACCTCAAGACCGCCGTGACCTTCCTGGAGCGGCTCTCCGCTCCGTGAAAGCGGTAGGCGCTCAGCGCTTGGCGGGGATTGGGCGCTTGGAGGTTTCGAGACCCGGGCGCTGCGCCGAGTAGTACGCCGCCAAGGCACGGATGTCCGCAGCGGAGAGCGCACCGGCGAAGCCCGCCATGATCGCGTTCTTGCGTCCGCCTTTCTTGTAATCGGTCAGGGCTCGCTCGAGGTAGTCGGCGTGCTGACCGGCGAGCGTCGGGTATTGCGGCGTGATGCCGATACCGTCTACTCCGTGGCAGGCGACACAAGTCTGAGCCACTTCGGGGGCTTTACCCACCGGCTTCGACCCGGCAGCGGGCGCCACCACCGGGCCGGCGAGGAAGGCAGCCATATCGGCGAGGTCCTGATCCTTCCAGCCTGAGGCGTTGGCGTGCATGGTGGCGTGGCTGCGCTCACCACTTTGATAAGCCTGCAGGGCCAGAACGAGGTATTCGGGATGCTGGCCACGCAACTTCGGTACCCGGTACTGGGGGTTGGGATTGCGGTAGTTCGGAATGCCGTGGCAACCGAGGCAGGTGTACGCGAGTTTCGCGCCCCGCTCGGCATTGCCCGCCGATTGCGCGTACGCAGAAGGAATAGAACACGCCACGACCCAGAAAAGCGCCACGAGAAACTTCGACACCGTAACCCCCGAAACCCTTCGATTCATGCGGAAAACAGGCCGCGATGTTAAGGTTTCGCCGCCCGAATTGCCACCACGTGGGTCGCATGATCGCTCTCATCCAACGCGTCACCGAGGCTAGCGTCACCGTCGACGGCGAGCGCCTCGGCGAAATTGGGCCGGGATTACTGGCGTTGGTCGGTGTCCGGCCGAACGACGATGACGAGACCGCCCAGCGGTTGCTCGAGCGCCTACTCGCTTACCGCGTATTCGGAGACGAGCAGGGAAGAATGAATCTTTCGCTCACCGACACCGGCGGCGGCTTGCTCCTCGTGCCGCAGTTCACGCTCGCCGCCGACACCCGAAAAGGCAACCGGCCCGGATTCAGCACGGCCGCGCCCCCCGCCCAGGCGGAACGCCTGTTCGACCATTTGTGTGCGCTCGCACGCCAAGCCCATCCGAAGGTCGCGACCGGTCGATTCGGTGCCGATATGAAAGTGGCCCTCATCAATGACGGTCCCGTCACGTTCTGGCTGCAAACCCCGGAAACCGTCTAACATCCGGATTGTCCAAGTCATCAGCCAAGAACGCAGGCTGCAGAGGTCGTCATGGGAATCGGAATGCGCGAGTTGATCATCATTCTTTTGGTGGTCCTACTGGTGTTCGGCGCCAAGAAACTGCGCACGATCGGCTCCGACCTCGGCGCGGCGATCAAGGGCTTCAAGAAAGGCATGAACGAGGGCGATGCCGAAGAGAGCCTCAAGCAAATCAAGCAGGAGGCGACCGATGCCGATTTTCCAGAATCGGCCAAGACGCCCTCGACCGATACGAAACCCTCAGACCGTAACGGCTGAGCGAGCCCGCCGGTCGCGGGCCTGACGAACCATGTTCGAAGTCGGCTTCAGCGAATTGCTGTTGATCATGGGCCTCGCACTACTCGTGCTCGGTCCGGAAAAACTCCCCAAAGTGGTCGGCCAGATCGGACGATGGATGGGTCGCGCCCGCGCGATGGCACGTCAGTTCCGCGAACAACTCGAGGACGAAACGGCGGAGATCAATCGGCAGCGCAGCACACCGCCGCCGGCACCTGCCGCGACAACCGCCCCCGACGTCCCCAGCGCCTCCGACACCACCGGCGCGCCGAGCACACCCAGCGCCACCGGACCGGCCTCGTCCGAATCCTCGATCGCGCCTCCTGCCGATCCGAACACCGCCCCGACGTCGAATGACTCAAGAACCTGAGCAGCTCGCCGAGGGTACGCTGATCTCGCACTTGCTCGAGTTGCGCGATCGACTGCTGCGCGCCTTCCTCGCCGTGATCATCGTGTTCGTACCGATCGCTTTCTTTGCGAACGAGGTCTTCACCTTCGTCGCCCAGCCACTCATCGACCAACTGCCCAAAGGCGCATCGCTCATCGCCACGAGCGTGATCTCGCCTTTCATGACGCCTTTCAAGTTGGCGTTCTTCGTTGCGCTGTTCGCCGCGATGCCCTTCGTGCTGTACCAAGTCTGGGCATTCGTTGCGCCCGGGCTGTATCGGCATGAAAAGAAATTCGCGTTGCCGCTGCTCGTCTCGTCGATCGTTCTTTTTTACGTCGGCATCGCGTTCGCATACTTCGTCGTGTTCCCGGTGATGTTCCAGTTTTTCGCGAATACGACGCCGGCGGGCGTCACGATGATGACCGACATCACGAGCTACATGGATTTCGTGCTGACGATGTTCCTGTGCTTCGGTCTCGCCTTCGAAGTGCCGGTCGTCGTGGTCTTGCTCGTGCTCACGGGTCTCGTCAAAGTGGAAAAGCTCGCCGAGATCCGTGGCTATGTACTCATCGGAATTTTCGTCTTGGCAGCGGTGCTGACTCCGCCGGATGCCATTTCACAGACCATCATGGCGGTCCCCATGTACCTTTTGTACGAAGGTGGCCTCGCGATGGCGCGACTCATGAATCGGATGCGGACGCCCGCATGACGATGAATATCAAAGATTAGAGGGGGGAAGACATGGACAACAACAAGACTTTTCTCGGCCATCCGCGTGGTCTCGCCACGCTGTTTTTCACTGAGATGTGGGAGCGCTTCAGCTACTACGGTATGCGCGCCCTGCTCGTGCTGTTCCTCGTCGACGCCATCGCGCGCGGGGGCCTCGGACTAGACGACAAAACGGCGACCGCCATCTATGGCCTCTATACCGCGGCCGTCTATGTCGTGGCCTTGCCTGGCGGTTGGATCGCCGATCGACTGATCGGGGCACAGAAAGCGGTGTTGTACGGAGGCATCCTGATCTCCCTCGGTAGCTTCGGATTGTGGTTGTCGCAAACCGCTCAGATGTTCTACCTCGGACTGATCGTCATCATCTTGGGCGTCGGTCTCCTGAAGCCCAACATCTCCGCGCTCGTCGCTGATCTCTACCCTGAAGGCGGTGGCCGACGCGATGCGGGTTTCACCATCTTCTACATGGGCATCAACATCGGTGCGTTCATCGGACCGCTGATCACGGCTTGGCTCGCCCAGGTCTACGGCTGGCGCGTCGGCTTCATGGCGGCGGGTGTCGGTATGGCTCTCGGCGTGTTGCAGTTCGTGATGACGCGCCATCACCTCGGCGCAGCGGGTGCGCGTCCCCATACGGCAGACGGAGCAGATTCCTCCGTCGCGTGGCGCAGTCTCTGGATCGGTACGGCGATCACCGCCGTGTTGGTCGCCCTGCCATTCCTCGGTGTCGTGCAAGTGTCACCGGTACAGCTTTCGGACTACGGCATCGTGGTCATCATCGGAATGGCAGTGCTCTTTTTCCTTTATCTGCTCTTCCTCGCGGGACTCGACGCCGTCGAAAAGAAGCGCGTGCTCGTTCTCATCGTTCTCTTCGTCGCTTGCGCGCTGTTCTGGTCGGGCTTCGAGCAGGCCGGTTCGTCACTGAACCTTTTCGCAGAGCGCTATACCGATCGTGTCGTCGGAGCGTTCACGGTCCCGGCGGGCTGGTTCCAGTCTCTCAATGCGGTTTTCATCGTCGTGTTCGCGCCGGTGTTCTCGGCGATGTGGGTGTCGCTCGCGCGTCGCAATCTCGATCCCTCGACGCCGGTGAAGTTCGCGTTGGGTCTCGTCGGTATGGCCCTCGGCTTCCTCGCGATGTTCGTCGCGGCACGCATCGTCGCGGATGGGCTTCCGGCTGCGGCGTACTGGCTCGTACTCACTTATCTGCTGCACACTTTCGGCGAACTTTGCCTCTCGCCGGTCGGGCTCTCCTCGGTGACCAAGCTCGTGCCGCAACGATTCGTCGGACAAAGTCTCGGCATCTGGTTCCTCGCCGCATCGCTCGGCAATCTCATCGCCGGTCGTATCGCAGGTGAGTTCGATGCCGAGAACGTCGCGGCGATGCCCGGTCAGTATCTCGACATCTTCTGGTTCGGCATGATCGCCGCTCTGGTGCTGCTCGTGATCAGTCCGGTCGTACGTCGCTGGATGGGTGGCGTCTCGTGACGCCGGCGTCAGCTCTGCCGCCGCAGCTGACGCTGCGAGCGGTCGTCCTCGCGATCGTCCTCGCGATGATCCTCGCGGCGGCGAACACCTATCTCGGTCTGTTCGCCGGTATGACCATCGCGTCGGCGATTCCGGCAGCCGTGGTGTCGATGGCCGTGCTCCGCCTCTTCGGAGGCGGCGGCATCCTCGAGAACAACATCGTGCAGACCGGCGCATCGGCCGGATCATCGATCGCTTCGGGCGTGATCTTCACGATCCCGGCGCTCGTGATCCTCGGGTTTTGGCAAGACTTCCAGTACTCGTGGGTGCTCGCGATCGCAGGACTCGGCGGCATACTCGGTGTGCTGTTCTCGGTGCCGCTGCGTCGCGCGCTGATCGTCGAGCAAAAGCTCGCATTCCCGGAGGGGCAAGCCGCGGCAGAGGTGCTCAAGGCCGGTGAAAACCCAGCGCAGGGCATCCGTATTTTGGGTATTGCGGCACTCGGCGGTGCGTTCGCAAAACTCGCGGCGGGTAGTGGCCTCAAACTCATTCCCGATACCGCAGCGAGCGCCGGATTCTTTGGGAAGTATCTCGGCTTCGTTGGCACGAATCTGTCACCGGCTCTTCTTGCCGTGGGTTACATCGTCGGTCTGAACGTGGGCATCGTCGCGCTCGCCGGCGCGATGATTTCTTGGAACATCGCGATTCCCTACTACGTCGCCAACGTCCTGCCGAGCAATGTCGAACTCGCCCAGGTTGCTGCAGGTTTGCCGGCGGAGGAGCTCGCCGGACTCATCTGGTCGAAGCAGATTCGCTATCTCGGCGTAGGCGCCATGCTAGTCGGTGGTGTGTGGGCGCTGATTTCGCTGCGACATTCTCTCGTGTCGGGCGTACGCAGCGGTCTTGCCGCTGCGCGCGCGAGTGCCGCCGGTCAGGTGATCGCACACACCGAACAAGACTTGCCGATGAAATCGGTGCTGATCGGCATCCTGCTCTTCACGTTGCCACTGTGGGCGCTCTACGAAACCATCGTCGGATCACTTGGTGTCAGTCTGCCGATGACCATCATCATGATCGTCACCGGTTTTCTCTTTTGCTCGGTGTCTGCCTACATGGCGGGCCTCGTCGGATCATCCAACAACCCCGTATCGGGTATCACGATCGCGACGATTCTGTTCTCGGCCGTGGTGCTGCTGATGCTCATGGGGCGCGACAGCGAAATCGGGCCCGTGGCCGCCATCATGATTGGCGCCGTCGTCTGCTGCGCCGCCTGTATCGCCGGTGACAACCTGCAAGATTTGAAGTGCGGCTACATCGTCGGTGCGACGCCGTGGCGTCAGCAGGTGATGCTCGGCATCGGCGCCGTGAGCAGCGCCCTCGTCATGGCACCGGTGCTCAATCTGCTCGCGCAGGCCTACGGTATCGGCGTGCCGACTGCGGAACATCCGAATCCGCTCCTCGCCCCCCAGGCCACGCTGATGGCGTCGGTGTCGAAGGGTCTCTTCGGCGGCCAGTTGCCGTGGGGGATGATCGCCATCGGCGCATTGATCGGCGTCGGCATCATCGTCGTCGACGAGATCCTCAAAGCGCGCGGATCCACTTTCCGAACACCGGTACTCGCCGTCGCCGTCGGGATCTATCTTCCGATCGAACTGATGACACCGATCTTCCTCGGCGGATTGATCGGCTTCCTCGCCGAACGCAGCATGCGCAAGTCGGGCTGTGCCGAAGCCGATCTCGAACGTCGTGGTCGAAAGGGTTTGCTGTTCGCCGCCGGCATGATCACGGGTGAAGCGTTGATGGGTATCGCCATCGCGGTACCGATCGTCACCTCCGGTAGTGCCGACGTCCTCGCGCTTCCCGCTTCGATGCACTTCGGTGAGTGGTTGGGTCTGATCGTGCTCGCCGTATTGGGTTGGATGATGTATCGGACGGCAACCCAAGCGGATACCCGCGCGGCGTGACCGACGAGCTCGCGAGATCCCGAAGGACGAAAGTTTTCGTCTCGTTCGCGATCGTCTATCTCGTCTGGGGGTCGACCTACGTCGTCACCAAGATCGGGGTCGATCGTCTGCCGCCGTTCTTGTTCGCCGCCGTGCGTTTTTTGATCGGTGGAGCCTTGCTTTGGTTCGTCGCGAGGCTTCTTGCTCGCAGCCGCGGTCTGCCGATGATGCCGATCATCCCGAGGCAGGAGTGGCGTGGTCTGATCGTCGTCGGCTTCTTTGCGGTGTTCGTATCGAACGGTGCAGCCGTCTGGGGTTTGCAGCACATCCCTTCGAACCTCGCCGCCTTGCTCAACGTCACTTCATCGTTCTGGATCCCGATTCTCGGCATGTTCGGTGCGAGAGCCCAGCCGATCAACGGACGCGTTGCCACCGGACTGATCACGGGATTCGCGGGAACTGTATTGATCGCATGGCCCGGCGGTGAAACGGCTGCGGCTGCACTGGCTTGGCCGACACTCATCGTGCTCGTCGGATGCTTTGGTTGGTCACTCGGCGCGTTTTACATTCGCAACTCCGGCACATCGCTGGACCTCATGACCTTCACTGCACTGCAGATGCTCTGCGGAGGCGTCATGCTGATCGTCCCGGCATCGATCACGGGCGAGTTGACGCAGTGGAGTTGGGACATCGGCGGACTTGCCGCGCTCGCCTACATGACGATCGTGAGTTCGTGCATCGCGTACACCGCCTTCGCATGGTTGTCGGTGAACGTGACGCCCGCCCAGTTGTCGACCTATGCCTTCGTCAACCCTGCGATCGCCCTCATGCTCGGGTGGTGGATTCTCGAAGAAGGTCTCGGGCCGCTGCAGATCGCGGGCACTGTCATCATTCTAGGCGGAACGTTGCTCGTTAATTGGCCGCGTCGCTCGCCGTCGGTCGAATCTCGTATCAGCAGCGCGGAACCAGAGGCTCCGCCCGGAGCTTGACGAAATCACTCTCCGCGCCGCTACGACGCTCCCGTGCAGGGAACTCGATGATGGCGACGAGGTTCTGCCCGTCTGCGCCCCTTATGTTTGTCAGACCCTCATAGCGTTTGAGTGAGCGATCGCTTTTGCGATACGACACCTCGATGTAGGGTAAAAACCAACCGAACACGCCCGAGAGATTCAGACGAATCACACTCGTGGTCGCCCCTTCGATCTGCATCTCGCGATTTTTTTTGACTTTGAAGGTGAGGTAGTCGAGCCGACTCGGGATGAGAAAGGGAAATCTCACCGTCTTACCCGCTTCGAGCTCCACCCAGTGCTTACGCACGAATTCATCGAAACCGGCATCCGATACCAGGGCGACATCGGTCGACACCTTGGCCTCGCGTCGCGGGGCTTTTGGATTCTCTTGCTGAAAGACTCGCGGACCCTGCGCAGTGCGACGGAGCCCTTCCGTGTATCCACTGCGTGCGTCGGTAAAAGTGAATTCGGGGGTTTCGCGCGTGGCGCCGTAAGTGAGCTCCTTTCGTGCGAACGCCGGGCCATCGACGGAGCAGCGATACATCACGATCCGCGCTTCGCCGACCTCTCCCGCCCGGCGCACGTGATGGGACTCGACGTAGAGTAATCGACCGTCGTCCCGCGAACGCGCGTAGCCCGTGAACTGTTGATCAACGGCTGCGGCGGGAAGCGAGACGACAGCGGTAAGGACCGCGAACGTGGTGACGAGCAAAGATTGACGTATGGCGAAACTCATCGGCGCCTCAGGAGATCGAGTCCGCGTGAACCGATGAACCAGGAGCCGATCCAGCCGGTCAGGCTGACGAGTAAAGCACCCCACAGCGCATCCCAGAAACCCGAGACGTCAAACCCGGGGACGATCGCGGCCACGAGCAAGATCATGCCGGCGTTGACGACCAGCAGAAACAATCCGAGCGTCACCACACTGATGGGGAGTGTGAGCACGATGATGACGGGACGGACTACGGCATTTACGAGGCCCAACACCACGGCAGCGATCAGCAAGGTCGCAGGCTCGTCGATCGCAAATCCATCGACCCAACGGGTCGCCAACCACAGCCCGAACGCGGCGATCACTGCTCGCAGTAGAAATCCGGTCATGTGCTCTTCTCCTTATGCAGCATTCTGCCACCGCGCTATGCTTGACCCTCGTTCATCAAGGGGGTTCCCATGTCTGCCGACTACGTACCGGTCTTCCTGGTCATGCTGATCGCTCTCGTCGAGTACTTCGGCTTCGCCGCCGCCGTCGGTCGCGCCCGACATCGCTTCGGCATCAAGGCGCCCGCCACGAGTGGCAACCCCGACTTCGAGCGCTACTACCGGGTGCAGATGAATACCCTCGAGGTGCTCATCATTTTCATTCCGGCCCTGTGGTCTTTCGCGATCTTGGTCGATCCGATGTGGGCGACCGGCCTCGGTGCGCTTTTCATCGTCGGTCGATTGGTCTTCTTCATGGGCTACGTCAAGGCCGCCGACAAGCGCGGTCTCGGTTTTGCCTTGTCGTCCGTCCCCATGCTCGCGCTCTTGATCGGTGGCATCGTCGGCGCGATTCGCGCCCTCTGATCCCTCTGATGGGGCGGAAAACCGCCCTTCAGCCGCGCCGCCGCCGCAGGGCGATGATGGCGACGGGAATCAAGGAGCCAAAGATGATCGTCAGCGTGACGAGGCCAAAGTTGTCTCGCACGATCGGGATGTTGCCGAACAGATAGCCGCCGCCCAGGAAGACCGTCACCCAAGATACCGCGCCGACCACGTTGTACATCTGGAATCTCGAGTACTGCATGCGCGCGATCCCGGCGACGAATGGCGCAAAGGTTCTCAGCAGCGGCAGGAAACGCGACAGCACCACGGTCTTCCCGCCATGCTTCACGAAGTACGCCTCGGTCTGACGGAGATACTCGACTTTGAGTAGTCGATATCGACCACTGAACGCAGGAGGACCGATCGCTTTTCCGATGGCGTAGTTGCAGCTGTTACCGAGGATCGCCGCAACGATCAATAGTGCCGCGACAGTCGGGGCGTGCAACGTGCCGCTGGTATCGATCGCCGCGAGTGTGCCGACAGCGAAGAGCAGCGAGTCACCGGGTAGCCACGGCGTCACGACGAGACCCGTCTCCGCGAATACGATGACGAACAAGATCGCGTAGATCCACAGCCCGTACTGCTGCAGCAACTCGACGAGGTGACTGTCGAGGTTGAGGATGAAATCGATGAAAAACTGCAACAGTTCGATCATGAGATTCGGGGAGGCTTGGCCTCGGCTGTGCGAGTGCCGCGCGGGGCACGACGTTGAAGCTCACGAAGCGCTGCGCGCACCTCGTCGTCCACGACCGGATCGGTAGGCGCCGAGTCAGGACCGGACAATGTCACATCGGGTTCGATCCCTCGTTCGTTTATATAGGTGCCGGAAGGCGTCGCGTAACGAGAAGTAGTCAGCTTGATGGCGTGCCCGTTGCTGAGCGGGATGACGCTTTGGACCGAACCCTTCCCGTAGGTCTTACGTCCGACGAGCAGGGCGCGTTGATTATCTTTGAGCGCACCGGCGAGGATCTCCGCTGCCGAGGCAGACGCGCCATTGACGAGCACGGCGATGTCGAGTCCCGTCAGTAACTGGCCGGGCTCGGCATCCATTCGGAATCGAGCATCGGCCGCGCGGCCACGCGCCATGACGATGTTCCCCTGATCGAGCATCGCATCGGCGACTGCAACCGCGCTCTCGAGAACGCCGCCGGGATTGTTGCGAAGATCGATGACGACTCCTCTCAGTTCCGGCTGTTCGCCCCGCAGGCGCTGTATCGCTTCGGCGAAGTCGGCCGGTGTCGTGTCGCTGAAAGAAGCAATGCGAAGATAGCCGTACCGCGAATCGAGGCGAGAGCTCGACACGCTGTGCACTTCGACGCGTGCCCGCTCCAACACGACGTCGACGAGCTCATCGCGCGCGGCGCGACGTACGGTCAAACGAACCATTGAACCGGCGGGCCCACGCATCTGCTCGATGGCTTCGGCGACATTGAGGCCTACGGGTTCGCCGTCTATACGCAAGATGAGGTCGCCGGCTCGTATTCCAGCACGCGCAGCGGGCGACTCTTCGAGGGGCCGCTGAACTTTGATGAAACCGTTTTCGGCGGAGACCTCGATACCGATCCCCGGGTAGTGGCCGGCCGCGCCCCGACGAATCTCTTCGAACTCTCGCTGATCGAGATACGCCGAATGTGCATCGAGCCCCGAGAGCATGCCGCGTACGGCGCTGTCGACGAGCTTGTCATCCGGAACTTCGTCGACGTATTCGCGGCGCACCTGAGAAAGAACCTCAGCGAGTCGGCGCGCTTCATCGGTGGAGAGCTGCTTCGACAACATCGATGCGGCGCCATTCGTAGCGGCGCTTGGTGGAGGCGCAGTGATCGGGGTCGATGCCGCCGGAACGCCTTCGTCCGCAACATACGCCCAGCGCCCCAACGCGACGCCGGCCAAAAGACCGACGACGACGCCCGAGACGATCAAAACGCGGGGGGAGTTCATTGACGAAGATTTTACAGGCTTGTCGCTCAGGGCTGCCTGTCTTTGAACCACGGCGCCGGGTCGAGTGGGCGAGCACCCTGTCGGATCTCAAAATAAAGTCCGGGCTGAGCCCGTCCGCCAGAATCGCCGACACCGGCAACGGTATCGCCGGCGGCCACCTGGTCACCCACGGCGCGGAACAGTTGTTCGTTGTGACCGTAGAGGCTGAGGAACCCGCCGCCATGGTCGATGATCATGAGGAGACCGAGACCAGCGAGCCAGTCGGCATAGACCACACGACCACGATAGATGGCTCGCACGGGCGTGCCCCGCGCCGCCGCGATCACCACGCCATCCCATTTGACGGTGCCGGCTCTGGACTGGCCAAACCGCGCTTCGAGACGTCCCGTCGTCGGCCATGTCAGTTTGCCGCGCATGCCCGCGAACGGACTACGGCTGTCTGAGGGAAACTGCGGCGCGACGCGACGCAAGTCACGAAGCAGCTTTTCGAGAGCCGCCTGCTCTCGCTGCAGGCGCTGCAAGCTTGCGTTCCGCGCACGCGCTTCGGCGGTCAAACTTGCCAGGACCTGGCCACGCTCGGCTCGAGCTTTGTCCAGCCTCGAGACTTCGTCTTTTTGTTCCTGCTCGAGACGAAGAATGCGCTCGCGCTCGGTTTCGAGACTGGCGTCGAGAGCGGCGATCTCACGGAGATTCTCCTCGATCACGGCCAGCTGTCCCGCCCTTGCCCGACCGAAATAACCGTAGTACGAGAACATGCGTTCCGCTCGACTCGGGTCTTCCTGGTTGAGGAACATCTTGAGCGGCTCGTCGCGCCCGATGAGGTACGCGGCCCGAATCTGCGCAGCGAGATCCGCGCGTTCGCGAGAGAGATCCTGCTCACGCTGTCGTTTTTGTTCGGCCAGATCGGCGCGACGCTGTTCTCGAGTCCGACGCTCTCCGCGTAACCGGTCGAGTTCTCCTCGGGCACGATTCGCGGCGGTCTCTGCGGCACGCAGCGCCCGGGTGAGGCGATCCCGCTCCGCGGAATCCTTGGCGACCTGACCCCGGATCCGCTCGATTTCGGCGCGAAGTTGTCGCAGCTCGGCCTCGGCGCGGGCGGCATCCTGCGCCACGGCCGACGACAGCAGTACTGCCGAGACCAAAACGGGAATCCAACGAGTTATCCGACCGCGCATCGGACCAAATTGTATAATCCCGGCAATGGAAAAGTTGCCCGAATACGTCGCAAACCACCCGTGGCTCGTCTCTCTGGCGGTCGTTGCCGCGGTGCTCGTGATCGTGTTCGAAATCCGCGCGCGTCGCGATGCCTTCGCCGGCATCTCGCCGCAGGACTTGATCCGCCTTCAGAACCAGGGCGCCCTGATCATCGATCTGCGTAATCCCGAGGCCTTCGGCGCAGGACACATCAGTGGCGCACGCCGTATGGATTCCGCCGAGATGCTCACGGCAGGCGACTCGCTCAAGAAGTTCAAAGAGAAGAACGTCGTCGTCTATTGCGAGTCCGGTTCGACCGGGGCGGCCGCGGCACGCGTGCTCCTCCGGCAAGGCTTCAAGCAGGTATTCAACCTCAAGGGTGGCGTCGACGGATGGCGTAGCGAGAACCTCCCGCTCGCCACCGGCAAGGGAAAGGGCTGATCCGATGTCGGCGAAGGTCGTGATGTACGCCACCGCATGGTGTCCCTACTGCGCTCGTGCTCGAGAATTGCTCGAGAACAAGCACGCGGACCTCGAGATCATCGACGTCGATCGTGACCCCGTGCTGCGACAGCAGATGATGGCGCGCAGTGGCCGTCATACGGTTCCGCAGATTTTCGTCGGCGATGTACATGTCGGCGGATGCGACGACTTGTATGCACTCGATGCAAAAGGCGGTCTCGATCCGATACTCGCTGGCTGACCGCAATCGTTTTATCTTTGAAAGCAATCATCACAGAGGCTTCACCACATGGCTGATCCAGATCCGCGCGCCGATGGCGCCACCCCTCCGGGCGCCGAAGCGAATGCTCCGGAATTTTCGCTGCAGTCGGTTTACCTGAAGGACTGCTCCTTCGAGGCACCGAAAGGTCCGCGTATCGAAGGCGCCTGGAACCCGCAGATCGGCCTCGATCTCAATACGTCCTCCGAAGCCATTTCGCCGGAGCTTCGCGAAGTCGTGCTGACGGTCAGCATCACCGCCAAGCTCGGCGAGGTGACCGCCTTCCTCGTCGAAGTGAAACAAGCCGGACTTTTCGGCGTGCGTAATCTCGACGAAGACGAGCACCGCCGCGCGGTCGCCGCCATCGCGCCTTCCGTACTGTTTCCGTATGCGCGAGCGATCATCGCGAATCTCGTGTCGCAGGGTGGATTCCCGCAACTGCTGCTGCCGCCCGTGAACTTCGACGCACTCTACGCTCGATCTCTCGCCGAGGCCGCCGCCAAGCAGCAAGCGCAGACGCCGCCTGCGAACCTCAACAGCTGACGACGATGAGCGACGCGGCCGCACCGTTGGCCGTACTCGGCGCCGGATCCTGGGGAACGGCGCTCGCCATCCAGTTCGCTCGAGCGGGTCATCCGACGCGGCTATGGGGCCGCGACCCGGTTCAACAAGCCGCAATGGCCAAGGCGCGTTGCAACCCGCGATATCTCCCCGAGGCGTCGTTCCCGGAGAATCTTTCGGTCGTACGTAATCTGGAAGAAGGGCTGGATGGCGTCAGCGAAATTCTGATCGCCGTGCCGAGCCATGCCTTGCGCGAACTACTCAAAGAAATCGCCCCCCTGCTAGGGAGCGACACTCGGCTTGCTTGGGCGACGAAAGGCTTCGAGCTCGATACCGGACTGCTGCCGCATCAGGTCGCACGGGAAGTGCTTGGAGATTCCAGATCGTTCGCGGTGCTCTCCGGGCCGACTTTCGCTCGTGAGGTCGGTGCGGGTCTGCCGACGGCCATGACCATCGCCTCCCCCGACGAAGGCTTCGCGAACGCGCTTGCCCGGAGCCTTTCTGCATCCAACTTCCGCGCGTACACCTCGACCGACATTGTCGGGGTCGAGGTCGGTGGGGCCACCAAAAACGTTCTCGCGGTGGGAGCGGGCCTCGCCGATGGTCTTGGCTTTGGTGCAAATACCCGTGTCGCCCTGATCACCCGCGGGCTCGTCGAAATGACTCGACTCGGCGTCGCACTCGGTGCGAAACGTGAAACCTTCATGGGTCTCGCTGGGCTCGGCGACCTCGTACTAACCTGTACCGACGATCAGTCACGCAATCGACGATTCGGCTTGTTGCTCGCGAGCGGCAAGAGCGCCGAAGAAGCTCTCAAAGAAATCGGGCAGGTCGTCGAAGGCTATCTGGCGGCCCGTGCCGTGCATCGGGTAGCAGCCCGGGAGAAAGTCGATATGCCGATCTGCGAAGGCATCTACAGACTGCTCTACGAAGGTGTGCCGGCGCGCGAAGTCGTCAAAGCCTTGATGACCCGGCCGATCAAGGCCGAATTCACCGAGTAGCGTCAGGGCTGCCGAAACCATTCTGGCGCCAGGCCTCATAGGTCACGAGCGTCACGGCGTTCGAGAGGTTGAGGCTGCGATTACCCTCTCGCATCGGAATGCTGACGATCGCGGCATCGCCCGACTCCCGACGCAACGAGTCGATGATGTCTTGCGGCAAGCCCCGACGCTCCGATCCGAACAGCAGCGCATCGCCCGGCTGCCAGTCCACTTCATCGTAACGACGAGCCCCGCCCGTCTCGACGGCAAACCAACGTACGGCGGGTCCGAGCGCGTGTCGGCAGGCCTGAAAATCCTCGTGTACATGCACGGCCGTCATCCACCGGTAATCGAGACCGGCTCTGCGTACCGAGGGGCGATCGAGATCGAACCCCAAAGGTTTGACGAGATGCAGCTCGGCACCCGTATTGGCACACAGCCGGATCACGTTGCCGGTGTTCGGCGGGATCTCCGGTTCGAATAACACGATGCGGAACATGCTGCGCATGGTAGCAATGCCGGTGCCGTCTATAATCACCGCATGTCCCATGCCGTCCCCGAATCCCTTCGCTATCGCTTCCTCGGCATGGATTTCTCCTCGCCCATCGTGCTGCTGTCGGGGTGCGTGGGTTTCGGAGAGGAATACACACGGGTCGAGGGGTTCTCGAATACCGACTGCGGGGCAGTAGTGCTCAAGGGAACGACGCTCGAGCCGAGGCTCGGCAATCCGCCGCATCGGGTCTACGAAACCCCGATGGGCATGCTGAACGCGATCGGGCTGCAGAACCCAGGCACGGACCACGTCGTCCGCAATATCCTGCCGACACTCGACTTCAGCGAGACTCGATTCATCGCGAACGTATCGGGATCGACCATCGAGGAATACGCCGAAGTCACTCGGCGTTTCGACGACTCGCCTATCGACGCCATCGAGATCAACATCTCGTGCCCGAACGTCAAGGAAGGCGGTGTCGCTTTTGGCAACTATCCGGAGATGTCGGCGCGTGTCGTCGCCGCCTGCCGTGCCGTCACGAAGAAGCCCATCATCACCAAGCTGTCTCCGAACCAGACGGATATCAAAGAAAACGCCAGACTCTGCATCGAAGCCGGTAGTGACGGACTCTCCGTCATCAACACCATCATGGGCATGGCCATCGACGCCAAAACGCGTCGGCCGGTGATCGGCAACGTGCAGGGCGGGCTCTCGGGCCCCGCGATCAAGCCCATCGCTCTACTCAAGGTCCATCAGGTTTACGATGTCGCCCGCCGTCATGGTGTACCGATCATCGGGCAAGGCGGAATCACGACCGCGACCGATGCGATCGAGTTCATCATCGCGGGTGCGAGTGCCGTCGGTCTCGGTACTTCGCTGTTCTACGACCCCATGACCTGCAAGAAGATCAATGCGGGCATCGCGAAATATCTCGCGGACAACGGCATGAGCCACATCACCGACCTCATCGGTTCGCTACGGCTCACTGCCTGACGATCACACTCCGCGTCGGATAAGCGAAACCGATCCCTTCGGCGGCGAATGCCGCGTGGATCGCGCGATTCACCTGGTCGTTGATCTGGATGAATCGGAATCGAGCCTGATCCCAGTTCGGAACGAAATACATCACCTCGAAATTGAGCGAGGAGTCGCCGAACGTCCGGAAAGCGCAGTATTCGAAACGAGTACCTTCGACCGATTCGACGGCGCGCTGGACGATGTCCGAGACGGCGGCGAGCCTCTCCGGCGGCGTTTCGTAGACGACCCCGAGCTGGAACAACATCCGACGCTCCGGCATCCGACCGAGATTCCGGATTCGGGTCTTCAGTAGATCCGCGTTGGCGATGATCACTTGCTCGCCACTGATGCTGCGCAGTCGAGTGCTGCGAACACCGATGAACTCGACGACGCCCTCGATGTCGTCGAACCGCAATAGATCACCCACCCGGAACGGTTTGTCGAGGGTGATCGACAGCGAGGCGAGGAGATCGCCGAGTACCGTCTGGACGGCAAGAGCGATCGCGATACCGCCGATACCGAGACCGGCGACGAGCGCCGTGATGTTGACGCCGAGGTTGTCGAGCGCAAGCAGGACCGCGAGCGCGAAGATCGTCACCCTCGCCACGAAGAGCAGCACACTCATCGAGCCCGACTGCTTCAGCTCGCCCGCGGCGATCATGCGGTCTTGCCGCTGCTTCAAGGCGAACTCGACGGCGGCAACGCCCCACAGCGCCGCTTGGATCCAGAACGTCAGGACGATGAGCGCCGTCGACAGACTTTCCACGCGTTGGGGGAGTTCGAGAAAGCGCTCGGCGACATAGAACGCCACGACCGCCAGGAAAAGTCGGCGGGTACGGGTGATGAGCAGCAGGACGAGGCTGATCCAGATAGGCGTCTCGCGACCCTCCAGTCTGCGCG
>JBIJCL010000054.1:0-9018 GCA_044344725.1 Steroidobacteraceae bacterium
TCGCGCAGCGCGCTGCAGGTAATCGGCGACGGCCCAGTGGTATTTGTAGCCGTGTGCTTCACGCACCATGTTGGCGACGACCGGCCCGACGCCGCCGAGTTGGGTGTGGCCGAAAGCGTCTTTGGTGCCGGCGTCGGCGAGGAAGCGGCCATCGGCGTACGCCGTGCCCTCGGACACCACGATCACGCAGTACCCCACGCGCTCGACGGTTTCTTTGACGCGCTTGAGGAAAGCCTTGCGATCGAAGGCGATTTCCGGGAACAGGATGATATGCGGCGCGGCGTCACGACCCTTGCCCGCGAGACCACCCGCTGCGGCGATCCAGCCGGCGTGCCGACCCATGACCTCCATCACGAATACTTTGGTCGAGGTACGGGCCATCGAGGCCACATCGAGGGAGGCTTCGAGCGTCGAGACTGCGACGTATTTGGCGACCGAGCCGAAACCCGGACAGGCATCGGTGAAGGGCAGGTCGTTGTCGACGGTCTTCGGTACGCCGATGCAGGTGATCGGATAACCGAGCTGCTCGCCCATCTGCGCCACCTTGTGCGCCGTATCCATGGAGTCGTTGCCGCCGTTGTAGAAAAAGTATCCGATGTCGTGGGCTTTGAAGATCTCGATCAGGCGTTCGTATTCACGCCGGTTTTGCTCGAGACCCTTGAGCTTGAAGCGGGCCGAACCAAAGGCGCCCGACGGGGTATGGCGCAAGCCGGCGATCGTGGACTTGCTCTCCTTGGAGCAGTCGATCAAGTCCTCCTCGAGGGCGCCGACGATGCCATGACGGCCGGCGAGGACTTTGCCGATGACCTTCGGATAACGGGCGGCGGTCTCGATGACACCGGCGGCCGAGGCATTGATGACGGCGGTCACTCCGCCGGACTGGGCGTAGAACGCGTTGCGAGGCTTGGGCTTTTTCATGGGCCGCGAGCATAACGCAGGGTTTGACCTGTCGGAATCGCCCGGGTACTGTGCCGGCTCCGCGAGTCAAAAAAGAATCTTCGATTTCAATGAGAATCGTCTTTCTCGGGGCCCCCGGGTCCGGCAAGGGGACCCAAGCCCAGCGCCTCATCGAACGTCACGGGATCCCACAGATCTCGACCGGCGACCTGTTGCGTGCCCACGTGCGTGAGGGCACCGAGCTCGGCCGTCGCGCGAAAGCGGTCATGGATGCCGGCCAGCTGGTCGACGATGCCACCATTCTCGGCATGGTTCGCGAGCGACTCGCCGAACCCGATGCGAAGCGCGGATTCATCCTCGACGGATTCCCCCGCACCATCCCGCAGGCCGAGGGGCTGTCGACGATGCTCGCGGAGCTCGGCAAGCCGCTCGAAGCGGTGATCCTTTTCGACGTCGACCCGGCATTGCTCATCAAGCGCATCTCGGGGCGTCGCAGTTGCCAGGACTGCGGTCGCGTGTTCAATGTTCACACCGCGCCGGTGCCGGTGCCGCCGCCCTGCAACGGGCAGTGCACCACGCCGCGTCTCATTCAGCGTCCCGATGACGTCGAGGAGACCGTGACCAAGCGAATCGGCGTGTACGAAGCCCAGACGGCGCCGCTCGTCGGGTTTTATCGCGATCGAGGACTCCTCAAGACGGTCGATGCGGATGCGCCGCTCGCTGACGTGACGGCACGAGTCGAAGCGGCGTTACAGCACAGCGCGTAAGCGTTCGGCGAGTAGTTCGGCGCGCCAGCCGCAGAGTGTTTGGGCGGCATCTTTCCCGCGAGCGATGTCTTCGAGGTCTTTGCGGGTCGCCAGTACCTCGGGGGCGATCGAGAGTTCCTGCCCGAACGCCTGTACCACCTGAGAAAGTCGTTTCGTTCGCGCGAGCAGCGTCGGATCGGGCCGCTCGCGTCGCGGCAGGGGCGGCGGTGGTTGCTCGATGCGCGCTGCCTCGATGAGCCCGAGGAGATCATCGCCGGAATGTTTGACGACGCCGTCGGGGATCTCGGGAATTTGCGCGAGCGCTTCGCGATCTCTCGGGACGCGTTGGACGATCTCGCGCAACACCGAGTCATCGAGGATCCATCCCCGCGGTCTATTCTTTGAGATGGCGCGGCGCTCACGCCAAGCGGCGAGCTCGCGCAGCAGCGTCATCCGCCCTTCGTCCCATCCCTGCGTTCCCTTGAATCGTTGCCAGGCCTTCTCGGGATCGGCGACGAGCACCTTCGGATCGTTGAGCGCCTCGAGGTCTTCTTTGAGCCAGGCCTCGCGTCCGAGGCGGGCGAGTTCTTCGAGCAGGCGATCGCGCAGGGCGTGCAGGTAACGCACGTCGTCGAGCGCGTACTCGATTTGCTCCGGCGTCAGCGGTCGTCGTGACCAGTCGGTTCGGGTTTGACCTTTGGGCAGCTCGCGATCGAGCAGTCGACGCACGAGTTCGGCGTAACCCACCTGAGCGGGGAATCCGGACAGCGCCGCAGCGATTTGCGTATCGAAGAGGGGTGCGACCGATCCGACCACGGGCGCGAGAACCTCGAGATCTTGTCGACCGGCATGAAGGATTTTGACGGGGCCCGCGGCGCCGAGCACGGCGCGCAAGGGGCCGAGATCTTCCAGGGCGAGCGGATCCACGCAGACGGCCTCGCGGGATGAGGCAAGCTGCAGCAAGCAGAGTTCGGCTCGGTAGGTGCGCTCGCGGAGGAATTCGGTGTCGAGAGCGAGCGCCTCGCCGTCGAGTCGACCGGCGAGGTCCTCGAGGGCCGCGGGGCTCTCGATGAGGGCGGTGGACGACGACATGACCCGACTATGCAAGAATTCGGACCCGAGGGGAACGGACGCTCATGAATTCGATGATCAAAACCTTTCTGGACATCCTCGCGCTGCGTGCGGGCCCTGAAGATCTGCCCACCTCGCCGAAGCTGCTCGTCGGTACCTTCGTCGTACTCGTCGCCTTGCAGACGGGGCTCGGTGCCTGGCTGATGCCGAACGAGGGCGCGCTGCTGCCGCAGGCCCTGCTGTCGGGGTTGGTGTCGCTCGGCTGGCTGGCGCTCGTGCTGCGGCTTTTCGGGAAACCGGAGCGTTTCGTGCAGACCGCCACGGCGATGCTCGGTATCGCTTGCGTCTTCGCCCCCATCGCCATCCCGGTGCTGGCCACCGTGCAGCCCGAGCCGGGTCGACCCGTCGCCGTCTCGCCGCTGGCCTTGCTCGCCTTTTTCATCAGTCTTTATCTCATCTACATCAACGGCCGCATCCTGCGTTCGGCGATCGAGCGGCCGTTGTTCCAATGCATCGTGCTCTTTCTGCTCGGCGAGTTCTTCGTATTCACGCTCACGCTGGCGTTCGGACTCGGCGGCCCCGAAGCCTGAGCATGCACGTCCACATCCTCGGCATCTGCGGCACCTTCATGGGCGGCATCGCGGCGATCGCGAAAGCTGCCGGTCATCGCGTCACGGGCTCTGACCGCAACGTCTACCCGCCGATGAGCACCCAGCTCGCGGCGCTCGGCATCGAGGTGGTCGAGGGGTTCGAGGCGAGCCAGCTCGATCCCGCACCCGATGTCGTCGTGGTGGGCAACGTCATGACCCGCGGGACGCCGGTGATCGAAGCGTTGCTCGAGCGACAGATCCCCTTCGAATCGGGCCCGGAATGGCTCGCTCGCGAAGTGCTGCGCGACCGTTGGGTGCTGGCGGTGGCCGGCACGCATGGCAAGACCTCGACGACGAGCATGCTCGCGTGGATTCTGGAATGCGCCGGGCTTTCTCCCGGATTTTTGATCGGGGGTGTGCCTCACGATCTTGGAATCAGTGCGCGACTCGGCGAGAGTCCGTTCTTCGTCATCGAGGCCGACGAATACGACACCGCTTTCTTCGACAAGCGCGCAAAGTTCATCCATTACCGCCCGCGTACGGTCATCCTCAACAACCTCGAGTTCGACCATGCGGATATTTATCCGGACGTCGAAGCGATCGAGCGGCAGTTCCATCATCTGGTGCGAACGATCCCGGGCTCGGGGTTGATCGTTCACCATGCGACCGATCCGCATCTTGCCCGGGCACTCGAGAGAGGGTGCTGGACACCGCGCGAATCCTTCGGACGCGACAGCGCCCCGCAGGCGAGATGGAGCGCGCGTCTCGGTACGCCGGTGGATGGTTCGCAATTCGACGTCCTGCTCGATGGTGTCGAAATCGGTCACGTGAGCTGGTCGCAAATCGGCGGTCATAACGTCGACAACGCGTTGGCGGCGATCGCCGCGGCCCGGCATGCCGGCGTACCGCCCGAAGTCGCCTGCGCGGCCCTCAGTGAATTCCGCGGCATCAAGCGACGTATGGAGTTGCGGGGCACGGTGCGTCGCATCCATGTCTATGACGACTTCGCGCATCACCCCACGGCGATCGCCACCACGCTCGAAGGCTTGCGCCGCCGTGTGGGAGGCGAGCGCATCATCGCCGTGCTCGAGCCGCGTTCGGCGACCATGAAGCGTGGCGTGCACAAGGACACCCTCGCTGCATCGCTCGCGCTCGCCGATGAGGTCTGGTTCCATGTGCCACCCGACCTGGGCTGGGATGCGGCGTCGGTCGTTCGATCGCTGGGCAGTCGGGGGCATCTGTCAGGGGAGATCGACGCGCTGGCCGAGGAGCTCGCCCGGCGCTTGCGCCCCGGAGACCACGCGCTGATCATGTCGAACGGCGGATTCGGCGGACTGCACGGAAAATTATTGGCGGCGCTCGAACGCAGCGCGGTCTGAGGGAGGTCGCATGGCTCGCAAAGATGATCGCACCGTGTCGGTGGGCCTGACGGGCGCCTCGGGCGCGCAATACGGTCTGCGGCTCATCGAATGCCTCGTCAAAGCGGACTACACGGTTTACGTGATGTTCACCAAGGCGGCGCAGATCGTGGTGGGTTCGGAGACAGACTGCCGACTGCCGGGGCGCACCGCTGAACAAACCCGCTATCTCTCCACGCTATTCGGCGCGCGCGACGGTCAGCTGCGCGTCTTCGGGGACGAGGAGTGGACGTCGCCCGTCGCGAGTGGTTCGGGAGCGCCGCTGCGTATGGCGGTCTGCCCTGCGAGCATGGCGACGGTCTCGGCGATCGCCAATGGCGCGAGCGAAAATCTGCTCGAGCGTGCGGCCGATGTCGTGCTCAAGGAGCGGGGCAATCTCGTGATCGTGCCGCGTGAGACGCCGTTCTCGACCATCCATCTCGAGAATATGTTGAGGCTCTCGCGTGCCGGCGTCAGCATCCTTCCGGCCAATCCCGGTTTCTACAACCGTCCGGCGCGCGTCGAAGAATTGGTGGATTTCATCGTCGCCCGCGTACTCGATCAGTTCGGCATCGAGCACGAACTCATGAAGCGTTGGGGATGACCGACTCGACGGAGATTCCGCTCTTCCCGCTCAACACCGTGCTTTTCCCGCGCGGTCCGCTGCCCCTGCGCATCTTCGAGACCCGTTACGTCGACATGGTCAAGCGTTGCATGCGCGAGGATGCCTGCTTCGGTGTGGTGCTCGTGAGCGGAGGCTCTGAGGTCGGTCAGCCCGCAGGTTATGCGGATGTCGGAACGACGGCGCGCATCGTCGATTTCAATTTGTTGCCCGATGGCTTGCTTGGCATCACCTGTCGAGGCGAGCGAAGGTTTCGCATCCTCGAACGTCGGCGCGAGGCCGACGGGCTCAACGTAGGATCGATCGAGTGGCTCGATGCGGCAACGCCCGAGGTCGTCCGGGTTCCCTCGGAGTTCCGACATCTCTCCGACCTTCTGCGTCGCGTGTTGCCCGAGCTCGGCGACGTGTATGCCGGCCTCGAACCGCGCCATGACGATGCTGAGTGGGTTGGAGCGCGACTCATCGAGATTTTGCCGCTTGCGCTCGAGGACAAGCAAAGCTGCCTGGAGTTGATGGATCCGCTCGAGCGGCTTGCGCTCATCGCGCCCTTGATCAAGCGGGTCGATGAGGAGGCGGACTGAGCGGGCCCGGTGTGCTGAGCGAGCTCGGCGGACTGCGCCTCGCATAGAACCGCCACAGCACGGCCCCGATCACGAGCGTCCACCCGAGCACCAGCCAACCCACGACACCGTCGAACTCGGACAAAAGAAATCGAAGCGGATTCGCCTCGTCGGGGCGCGAGGTCTCGCGCAGGAAACTGATCACCCACACCCAACCCGCATGCAGACCGATGCAGGCGGCGATGTTGCCGGTGAGCGTGCGCACCATGCCGAGCAGGACACCCACGGCGAACAATGCGAGCCACGCGTCGGCGATGTCGAGAGGCGTCGCGAAATCGGCGAGCGTACCGAGCACGTGCCGAAGGCCGCTGTCGGGTCCGAGTTCTTCGACGGGAATGCGATAACGGCCGACGAAATGCAACGACGAGTAGAGCGCCGCCGTCAGCAAGATGGCGACCCGCGCGCCCGACTCGCGCGCGATCCCCGTGTGCATCGCGCCACGAATGAATGTTTCTTCGATGAGGGCGACGGTGATGCCGGTGGCAAGACCACCGGCAGCCAACTCGAGCCAGGGCACGTTCGCCGGATCGAGACCTTCGCGCAGTGCGCGCAGATCGAGGCCCAGCATGATGACGGCGATCGGCAGCATCGTGGCGACGCCGATCAGCAGGCCGAGCGCGCTCTCGCGCAGGAACTCGCGACGGGGCAGGCCGTAGCCGAGACTGTTGCGATCGGCAAGCGCAAGCCGACGCGCCACGAGCACGAACGAGATCAGCAACACGAGCATGCCGAGTCGATTGGCCACCCGGTGAAATTTGAAATCGAAGGTGGGCGTCAGCCAGTCGTAGAGCGGCCAAGCGAGCAGCGCCATCATGGCGAAGCCGAATACGAAGAGGCCCATGAACCAAGCAAAGGCTTTCATGGCTTCGCTCGCACCGCCGGCGGCGAGTAGCGCTTGACCTTGAGACCCTCTTTCTTGAGTAGTGCGATGAGCCCGCGATCGCCCACGAGATGCAGGGCACCGACCACCACCAAGGTATCGCCCCGTGTTTTCGAGAGCGAGACGATCTGCGGGACCCAGCGTCGATTTCTTTGGTCGACGAGATCGTCATAGAGCTTCGGCATGGTTTCATAGCCCTCGAGCAGGAACGCTTCGAGACGCTGCGTATCGCCCCGGCGCCAAGCAAGGTAGAGATCCTCGGCCATCGCCGGCAGCTCGGCGATGTCGGTGAGCGTCATGTCGAGCAGCTGCAACTGCTCGTCCATGGGCAACGAATCGAAGAGGCCGATCTGAAACTCCGGAGTCTCGAGTCCCGAGATGGCTTTTGCATCCGCCGCAGCCAGTTTTTGCAGTTGTTTTTCGACGCCGACCTCGGCGTCGAAACCGAGACGCGCGTATTCGAGCGTGGTGAGCAGGATCGCGAGCCCCCAAGGCTCGAGCGTGGCCGCGAAGGGCTCGGGAAATTGCAGCGTCGCCAGCACGGGCTGTAGCGCCGTCCAGCGTGCCTCGCCGGCCACCGCAGGCAGTGTGCGTCCATCAGGGAACGACGCGGCACCGAGCATCTGGTTTGCCATGGCCTGCTCGTCGATGTCGTCGACGTCGAGTTCCATGACGAGCGATTCGGACTCGCGGTAGGCGGCGATGATGCCCTCGGGCAGGGCGGGGCGGTCACGGCGCAACAGATGCATGGAGCCGGCGATGTAGACCTTGCTGCGCGGCCCCTGCACGACCCAGACGAGCCCGCCGTTTTCTTTGGTCGCGGATGCGGTCGATGAATCTTTCGCGTACGCCGATTGCCCGACGACGAGCAGTAGGCTCGCAACGAGACCGATCAGGAACTTCGTCACCTGAGACGCGCCGTTCATTCGAGCCATCCTACCGCCGTTTCGATGTGTCCGTCGTCATGGAGCGTGAGACGACGATATCCGGGTGGACGCTCGTCGATGTCGAAGTCCGGGACCTTCGGACGAAACTGCACGCATGTCGAGGGTGTGGCCATGAGCAGCAGGGAGCCGTGTCGTCCCTGTCGCGCATCATCGAGCGCTTGATGCGCATGCCCCCACAGCACGCCCCGCACTTGAGCGTGACGATTGAGGACGGAGAAGAAATCTTCGGCATTCTCGAGCCCGATGGCATCGAGCCACGTGCTCCCCATGGCGATGGGCGGGTGATGCAAGACGACGAGTGCGTGTTGCCGCGGTGCTCGCTCTAGCGCCTCGTCGAGGCGCTGCAGCTCGGCATCGACCAGCCTGCCACCCACTTGTCCGGGTTGCTGCGAATCGAGCATGACGAGCCGCCATGCCCCGAGGTCGTGATGCCCGCCGATACGGAAGGGCGCGACGCCGAGAGTGTCCCGCATAGCTTGCGGGACGTCGTGGTTACCGGGAACGCAGAGCACCGGAATGCCGACGTCGAAGACTTCGCGCAGCAAGAAATAGCCCCGTGGGTCGTCGTGGACGATGTCGCCGGTCAGCAGGATGAGGTCGGTCGGCTCGCGCAGCGCCTGCGCCAGCACCGCTCGCAGCGAGTCGAGCACGACGAGACCGCGTTGGCGACCAGCGGGGTCGCCTTCGAGATGAGTGTCGGTGATTTGGAGGACGCGGACGGCGGTCATGGCGTGGATGCTAACGCCATGACCGCCCCGGTGTCAGAGGCCGCAGAACGCGGCGATCGATTTAGTAACGGTAGGTCTCAGGCTTGTACGGACCCTGCTTGGCGACGCCGATGTAGCGAGCCTGCTGATCCGTGAGCTCGGTGAGCTCTGCGCCGAGCTTCTTGAGCTGAAGGCGAGCGACCTTCTCGTCGAGGTGCTTCGGCAGCACATAGACGCCGACCGGGTACTTCTCGTGGTTCGCCCACAGTTCGATCTGCGCGATCGTCTGGTTGGCGAACGACGAGGACATCACGTACGAGGGGTGACCCGTGCCGCAACCCAAGTTCACGAGACGACCCTCGGCGAGCAGCGTGATGCGCTTGCCGTCCGGGAAGATCACGTGGTCGACCTGAGGCTTGATGTTCTCCCAAGTGCACTGCTTCAGCGAGGCGCAATCGATTTCGTTGTCGAAGTGCCCGATGTTGCAGACGATGGCCTGGTCCTTCATGCGCTTCATGTGGTCGTAGGTGATCACGTGGAA
>JBIJCL010000055.1:0-9016 GCA_044344725.1 Steroidobacteraceae bacterium
TGCGATAGTCGTCGACGTTCGCGCAGTCCTCGCGGTGCACGATGATGCCTCGCCCACTCGATAGATAAGCGAGGATCGGATCTCCCGGCACCGGGAAGCAGCATCGCGCGTAACTGACGAGTAGTCCTTCCGTTCCGGCGATCGCGAGCGGCGCAGGAGCACTCTCGCCGGCTTCGCCGCCGTCGGTCGTCGAGGCCGAGGGTGCGGCAGGCCCGAGTCGACGTGCGATGAGAGGCGCGAGACGCTCGCCCAGCCCCACCTTTTCGAAAAGCTCGTCGGTGTCCGTCATGCCGAGCTCACCGGCCGTGGCAGCGAGGGCGGTTTCGCTGATATCGGTGAGCGAGAGATCAAACTCCGCAAGCGATTGATTGACGAGTCGCTGTCCGAGTTCGATGGCCTCTGATCTTCGCAGTCCCTTCAAATATTGGCGTATGGCGGCACGAGCTTTGGCCGTGACGACGAAATTGACCCAGGAAGGGTTCGGTATGGCGCCCGGAGCAGTGACGATTTCGACCGTCTGCCCATTTCGCAACTGTGTGCGCAGCGGTGCGAGTCTGCGATCGACCTTGGCGGCGACGCATCGATTTCCGACATCGGTGTGTACGGCGTAGGCGAAGTCCACCACGGTCGCTCCGCGAGGCAGTCGCAGGATCTTTCCTTTGGGGGTGAAGACGTAGACTTTGTCGGGAAAGAGATCGAGTCGGACGCTTTCGAGGAATTCTTCGGAGGACCCTGCCTCCTGCATCGAGATCAGGTTCGATAGCCACTCGCGGGCGCGCGCTTGCTCGTGCCCAGCCGAGGCTTCTCCCGACTTGTACTTCCAATGTGCGGCGATGCCCGACTCGGAGACCCGATGCATGTCGCGGGTGCGAATCTGCGCCTCGATGGGCTGCCCGTTGGGTCCAAACAGCGTGGTGTGCAGCGATTGATAGCCGTTGACGCGCGGAATCGCGATGTAATCTTTGAAGCGACCCGGCATCGGACGATACGCGCCGTGGACGACACCGAGCGCGCGATAGCAGTGATCGACGGACTCGACGATGACGCGAAGTCCGTACACATCGACGATCTCCGACAGTGACGTGCGCTTGCGATGCATCTTCCGGTAGATGCTGTAGAGATGTTTTTCTCGCGCTTCGACCTCGGCTTCGATGCCGGCCTTGGTCAGCGCAGTCCCGATGTTCTCCGAAATGCGCGTGAGAAATTCTTTCTGGTTGCCGCGGGCCCGCTTGAGTGCCTTTTCGATGACCTTGTATCGGCGCGGATAAAGCGCGCGGAAGCCGAGGTCCTCGAGCTCGAGCTTCATGGAATACAGACCCAGACGCTCGGCGAGCGGCGCATAGATGTCGAGCGTCTCGCGCGCGACCGCGCGCCGGCGCGGCAGGGCCATCCCCTCGATCGTCCGCATGTTGTGCAGACGATCGGCGAGCTTCACCAGGATGACCCGCAGGTCACGGACCATCGCGAGCAGCATCTTGCGGAACGACTCGGCCTGCGCCTCTTCGCGGCTCTTGAATTGGATCTGGTCGAGTTTGGTGACGCCGTCGACGATGTCCGCGACGGTCTGGCCGAAGCGACTGGCCAGTTCTTCTTTGGCGATCGGCGTGTCTTCGATGACGTCGTGAAGAATCGCCGCAACGATGGTGTCGGCATCGAGCCGCAGGTTCGCAAGGACTTCGGCGGCTGCGACGGGATGCGCGATGTACGGCTCACCCGTTTTGCGCTTTTGACCTCGATGGGCTTCGGCGCCGAACTCGGCGGCTTCGCGAATGCGCTCGACGTGCTCGGGGGGCAGATAGGCGCTAGCAGCGCTCAGCAGCTCCTTGAGGCCGGGGGTCCTGCGTGAACCGCCGGGCAAGAAGCCGAGCAGTGTCTGCGCATAATCCAAAGTGCCTCCGCCCTGTCAGGGCCGCGCGATCAGTCTCCGAGACCGAACTGGGGAGCCCGGAAACCCGGATCGGGCTCCATGATGTCGGGCAGCAGGCTCGGCTCCGGCTCGGGTTCCGGCTCGGGCTCGAGCAGCATTTCGGGGGTGATGTTGCCCGCGGCGATTTCGCGCAGGGCGACGACGGTGGGCTTGTCGTTCTCCCAAGGCACGGTCGACTCGGCGCCATTGGCCAGCCGTCGCGCACGCTGTGAAGCGAGGATCACGAGCTGGAAGATGTTGTCGACGTTCTGGAGACAGTCTTCGACGGTGATTCGCGCCATGTGGAGAAGCCCTCGGGATGAACCCGGAATAACCTGAAATTGGCCGGCAAGTATAGGCCAGTGCGGGGGTTCACCGCCAGCAGCGGTGCCCCTCAGCGGCGGTGTCTCAGCAGTGGCGGCGCCTTCTGGCGAGGTCTAGGCGGGTGGGGCGGTTTCAAGCGAGCAGGTCGCGTAACAGCGGTGCGAGCGACGCCCGACCCCCGGCAAGGTCCTCGGCGTCCCCGGCCACGATGCGCAGCAAGTCGGACACGGCCTGATCGAAAACTTGGTTGACGATGACGTAGTCGAACTCGTCGTGATGCTTCATGTCGGCGACGGCATCGCGCAATCGACGGGCGATCACCGATTCGCTGTCGGTTCCGCGGCCACGCAGTCGCCGCTCGAGCTCCGCCCTCGAAGGGGGGAGTACGAAGAGGCTGATACAGCCCGGCTCGTCCGTCTCCGGATTGCGTGTCCGCTCGCGCACCTGCTGCGCGCCCTGCCAGTCGATCTCGAGGATCACGTCGTGCCCGCGACCGAAGGCTTCCTCGAGCGCCTTGCGACTCGTGCCGTAGAAGTTGTCGAACACCGGCGCATATTCGAGGAAGCCGTCTGCCGCGATCATTTCTTTGAATCGGTCGACGGTGACGAAGTGGTAATCGCGACCGTCGACTTCGTTGGCGCGCCGGGCACGGGTCGTGTGCGATACGCATACGCGAAGATTCGGCTCACGCGCGAGCGCCGCCTTGACGAGGCTGGTCTTGCCCGCACCCGAGGGCGCGGCGATCACGAAAAGCCGACCACTCATTCGATGTTTTGCACCTGCTCGCGCATCTGTTCGATCAAAACCTTCATGTCGACCGCGATACGCGTGACGTCGATTTCCTGCGACTTCGATGACAACGTATTGGCCTCACGATTGAGTTCCTGCATGAGGAAGTCGAGCCGGCGGCCCGCGGCTTCGTCACCTTCGATCACGCGTCGGATTTCGGCGATGTGTCCGTCGAGACGATCGAGTTCCTCGTCGACGTCGGCGCGCTGCAGCAGCAAGGCGACTTCTTGTTCGAAACGACCGGCATCTACCGTGGTGCCGAGTTCGGCGAGACGATCTTGCAGGCGGGTGCGCAAGCGCGCCTGCAACTCGGGCATGCGCGATCGCAAACTGGTCAAGAGTTCAGCGAGCCCGCTGCAACGCTGCTCGATGAGTTCGCGCAATCTTTGACCCTCACGACGACGCGCCGCGGCCATGTCGCGCACGGTGTCTCGAAACAAAGTTCGGCAGGCGCCGTGTAGGCTCTCCGTGTCGGGAGCATCGTCTTTGAGAACGCCGGGCCAGCGCAGCACATCGAGGGGATCGACCCGCGCGGCGGTGCCGATCGAAAGCCGCGAGGCGATTTCGCCTGTTCGGGTGAGCAGACGTTGCAGCGCGGCTTCGTCGATGCGCAATTCCCGCTCGGCTTGATGGGAACCGCGAAGATGGATCGTGCAATCGAGTTTGCCGCGCCGGAGTTCCTTGGCTAGCAACTGCCGCAACTCGCCCTCCAAAGAACGCAGTTCTTCGGGTAGCCGGAACCCTGGCTCCAGATATCGATGGTTGACGCTGCGCAGCTCGCAGGTGAGTTCGCCGAAAGGGCCGCTCACCTCGCGTCGCGCGAAGCCCGTCATGCTGCTGATCATCGAGAGTCCTCTGCTCGCGGCCGTCGCTGTCGTGCGTCCAAGTCGGCCGGGGTGTATAAAGCGCGCAGTTTATCCCACTGATCTACCGGACACGGAAATCAAAGATGTTTCAACGCCCGAGCGGTCGTAGTCCCGACCAACTTCGTCCCGTGAGCTTCCATCGTCACTTCACCCGACATGCCGAGGGGTCGGTGCTGGTGGAGTTCGGCGGTACACGCGTGCTTTGTACGGCCAGTATCGAAGAAGGCGTCCCAGGATTCCTGCGTGGGCGTGGTCAGGGATGGGTGACGGCCGAGTACGGAATGCTGCCGCGGGCGACGCATACCCGATCGGCTCGTGAAGCGGCGAAGGGCAAGCAATCGGGGCGTACCCAAGAAATTCAGCGATTGATCGGTCGCAGTCTTCGAGCAGTCATCGATATGGCTGCGCTCGGCGAGCGCACCGTCACGCTCGATTGCGATGTCTTGCAGGCCGATGGTGGCACGCGTACCGCCGCAATCACTGGCAGCTATGTCGCATTGGTCGACGCCTGCCAGACCCTGATCGCCCGCGGCTCACTTTTGCGTTCGCCCCTACATGGACAGGTGGCGGCCGTATCGGTCGGTATCTGCGGCGGCGCGCCCGTGCTCGATCTCGATTATGCCGAGGACTCTCAAGCGGAGACGGACATGAACATCGTCATGAAAGACGGCGGTACGTTCGTCGAGATTCAGGGGACGGCCGAAGGGCATGCATTCCGTCGCGAGGAGCTCGACGCCATGTTGGCCTTGGCCGCCAGCGGCATCTCGCGATTGCACGAACTGCAGCGCGAGGCGCTCGAAGCTGGCAAGCCCTGAACGATGCGGATCGTGCTCGCCACCGGCAATGCCGGAAAAATCCGCGAGTTCTCCGACATGCTCGGTCCGCTTGGCTTCGAGTTTTTGCCGCAGTCCGAGTTCGGCATCGAGCCTCCCGACGAGACCGGTGAAACCTTTGAAGACAATGCGTTGCTGAAAGCCCGCTACGCTTCGGCCCGCAGTGGTCTTCCCGCGATGGCCGACGATTCGGGGCTCGAGGTCGATGCGCTCGGTGGCGCGCCGGGCGTACGCTCCGCGCGCTATGCCGGCGAGGGCGCCGGTGATCTCGCCAATCTGAAAAAACTGCTCGAGGCCATGCAGTCGGTGCCGGACGGATCGCGATCGGCGCGCTTTCGTTGCGTGATCGCCTTGGTCCGCAGTGCCGACGACCCGGCACCGGTGCTCGGCCGTGGCGTATGGGAAGGCGTCATCCTGCACTTGCCGCGAGGCAGCGGCGGCTTCGGTTACGACCCGGTGTTCGCACCTCGAGGGGAGACGCGAAGCGTCGCCGAGCTCGTTGCCGCCGAGAAACACGCGCAAAGTCATCGCGGATCGGCGCTGCGTGATCTGCATGCACGACTGCGTAGAACCTAAACTGCGCGGAGCCATGAACCGCGAGACACCGCTCAGTCTGTACATCCACTTTCCGTGGTGTGTCAGCAAGTGTCCCTACTGCGATTTCAACTCGCATGCATTGCGCGAAGACGTTCCGGGTCGAGAGCGAGTGCCGGAGGAGTCGTATGTGGCGACTCTCCTTCGCGATCTGGCTCATCAATGCGAGTCGCAGGCCGCGTCGATAGGCGATCGTCGGATCTCCAGCGTCTTCATGGGGGGCGGCACACCCAGTTTGTTTTCACCGGCCGCCATCGGGCGCGTGATCGATGCGGTTCGAGCGGGACCGGGGCTCGCGGCCGATGCAGAGATCACGCTCGAGGCGAACCCCGGCACGATCGAGCGCGGACGATTCGCAGAGTACGCGGCGGCGGGCGTCAATCGCGTCTCGCTCGGGGCTCAAAGTTTTGACGAACAGGCACTGCGCAGGCTCGGGCGGATTCACTCGTCCGACGAAACTCGGGCCGCCGCTGCGGAATTGCATGCTGCGGGACTGTTCAATTTCAACATCGACCTGATGTACGGCTTGCCCGAGCAAGACGAGACCGGCGCTCTTCGAGACGTCGAAGCCGCGCTGGCGCTCGCACCGGCGCAAATCTCGCATTACAGCCTGACATTGGAGCCGGGCACGCCTTTCGCCGCACGACCGCCTCCGGGGCTGCCGATCGACGACCAAGTGACGCGCATGCTGGAGATCACGAGCGCGCGACTTGCAGATGAGGGTTATCGCCGGTACGAAGTGTCCGCTTATGCGCGCGAAGGTTTCGACTGCGCGCACAACCTCGTCTACTGGACCTTCGGCGACTATCTCGGCATCGGCGCGGGTGCGCACGGCAAATTGTCGGGAGTCCGCGCCGACGGCGGCATCAGCGTGTCCAGAAGTACGCAACCTCGGGAGCCGCGTCGTTATCAACGCGATCCGGAGGGCGCACTTGTCTGGCATGACGTCGAGGAGGATCAGAGACCCTTCGAGTTCATGCTGAATGCCCTGCGGCTGACGGCAGGTTTCGATATCGAGATGTTCGAATACCGCACTGGATTGCATTGGGATGCGGTGGATCCGGTGGTGCGACGGCTCCGGGATCGCGGGCTGTTGGTTCTCGCCGATTCGCCGTCAGGCCGGGGACGGGTTCTCGCCACCTCGGTCGGATTTCGGTTTCTCAACGAGGTCTTGCTGGAATTCCTGCCCGACGAGGGGCCGAAAAGTATGCACAGCGGACAAAAAACCTCGTCGAACTCGCGAATTACGTGATTTTTTCAGTTTTGCTACAAAAAGTGATCTATAACTCTTTGATTTTTATGATTAAATTATCATCCTAATATTTTGAAGAAGACCCCAAAAAGGCCAAAATGACAGGATGGGGCCTAGGCGGAGGCCCGCTATTCCACAGACTTATCCACAGTTTTCAGCAACTTGGGCTGCCAAATCGACCCCTTCGGCCCGGCGAAGCCCTGCGGCCCTTGTCGAAACCGGGCTGCCGCGCTTAGACTGCGCGCCCTTTTTCGTCCTGCCCGCTAATTTGGAAGGTCGGTCATGAAGCCCTCGATTCACCCGGAATACAACGAGATCAAGGTGTCCTGCTCTTGCGGCAACACCTTCCAGACGCGCTCGACCCTCGGTCAGGACCTGTCGCTCGAAGTCTGCTCGAACTGCCACCCGTTCTACACGGGCAAGCAAAAGATCCTCGACACGGCGGGCCGCGTCGACAAGTTCCGCAAGAAGTACGCTTCCGCCGCCACGCGCTGAGGCCGAAGGGGCTCGCCATGCGGCCCCCAAGAACGATCGCGACCAAGCGCCCGAACGGGCGCTTTGTCATTTCTGGGCCGACCTCATCCGGATCGACCGGAACTTCTGCTAGCGTCTGATCGTCGATATTTCGTGGAGTCCCGAATCGCGACATGAAGACGTCCAGAATTCTCGCCACCCTTTTGCTTGCGACGGCGGTCGCATTCGCGCCGCAGCTCGATGCCCAGACCTCGTCGCGCAAGCCGACCGAGCGGAAGTCGCAGGAGAGTTCGAGCTCCCGCAAGGCACACGAGCAGATCCTCAAGGCCTACGGCGTCTACGAGAATCAGGCCCTTCAAGACTACGTGAGCGAGATCGGGCAGCGCGTCGCTCGACAAAGCAGTCTCGCCGACGAAGAGTGGAAATTCGTCGTGCTCGATGACGACTCCATCAATGCGTTCACGACGGGATGTTGCTACGTCTACATCCACCGTGGGTTGCTGATCCAACTCAACTCCGAGGCGGAACTCGCTTCGGTACTCGGGCATGAGATTGCGCACGTCACGGCGAAGCATCCCCAGAAAAGAATGACTCGCGGCGTGTTGGCGACGCTCGCGGCGACCGCTGCGGCGATCTACACCGGCTCGGGTGCCGTGGCCGATCTTGCGAACCTCGGGGCGACGGCTTGGATGCGTGGGTATGGTCGAGAGAATGAGCTGGAGGCCGATCGCATCGGTCTTAAGTATGCCGTTCGCGCCGGATATCGACCCGAAGCCATGGGTGAGGTCTTCGATATGTTCAAGCGCGGTGAGCGCTTCGAGATCGATCGGGCCCGTGCCGAGGGTCGCGAGCCGCGCGTGTATCACGGCATGTTTTCCTCCCATCCGGCGCCCGACGCGCGCGCCGTGCAAGCGGCGAAGGCTTCGGCCAACCTCGAGTCGGGGCCGGAGGGTGGTTGGATCGACAACCGCGAGCGATACATGAAGGCCATCGACGGACTCACCTACGGCTCGAGTCGGGCGCAGGGCATCGTTCGCGGAAACCGTCTCTACCACGCCGAGCTTGGCATCACGGTCGCTTTTCCTCGCGCGTGGACGGTGGAAAACCAGCGTGATGCGCTCGTTGCCTACACCCCGAACAAAGACACGTTGATGCACATCACGCTGCGCAGCTATCCGCCGACGATGGGACCGCGCGAGTTCCTGTTCTCTCAGCTTCGCGGTGCCACGCTGTCGGGCGGCAAGCCGGTGCAGATCAACGGCATGGAGGGGTACACGGTACGTACGACCTCCGGCTCTCCGCTCGACAACGGAGCGGGGCCCGTTAGGTGGACCGTGCTTTATCGTGACAAGAGCGCCTATTTGTTTGCGGGTGCGAGTCGCTCGTCGCGAGGGGCCGTCCCGGAGGCAGACGGATTGTTTTTGTCGGTTGCCGAAACCCTTCGCCCGCTCAAGCCCTCCGAGTTTCCGCTGGCGGAACCCTACCGCCTGCGAATCCTGACGGCCACGGCCGACACTCGACTCGAGGACTACGCCGACGACATGCCGGTCGAGAAGTATCCGCGGGAAGAGCTCTTGCTCATCAACGGTTTGTATCCCGACCGCAAGCTGCAGCCTGGAACCCTCTACAAGGTGGTCGAATGACCTCGGGCGAATAAAAAATCGTTCGCAGTGCCTTGATTATGAGCGTCCGCCGTGTCAATTTCGTGGCGATTCGTCGCGTTTCTGCGACGAGCTTCAACACGACGATTTTCACGCCATGACTACCAAGAACTTCGAACTGAAAGATCTCTCCTCGGGCAAAACGACTGCGTTGCCGGTGCGCTCCGGGACCATCGGTCCTGACGTCGTCGATATCGGCGCTCTCAACAAAGACCACGGCGTTTTCACTTTCGATCCGGGTTTCATGGCGACGGCCAGTACCGAAAGCCGCATCACCTACATCGATGGCGATCAGGGCGTCTTGTTGTATCGCGGCT
>JBIJCL010000056.1:0-9013 GCA_044344725.1 Steroidobacteraceae bacterium
GGAGCGGATTCGGCGGACTTCCGCGAGTCCGATCTCGTGGATCTCGTCGGCGGTCAGTGAGCCGAGCGTCGTGTGATACGCGATGCGCTCTCGATAGTAGTCGCGACCCTGCGGGGTGTCGGAGATGCCGACCGTGGCGCGCGTCGCCGGCAGGTAAGTCTCGTTGAAGGTTTTCGTGAAGCGCGCATAAGCGGGCAACACCACCCGCTCGATCGCGCTGCGGCCGGCTGCCGAAAGGCGCGTTTTGGTCGAGGCATCGAACTCTTCGGGAAACCGGGTGAACGGCTCGAAGAACGGACTCTGCTCCGGTTTGGCGACATTCTGCAGGGCAAGCTGCGACGGGATACGTTGCATGATGACGCGCGGCTGGGTGCGTCCCTCTCGGGCGGCCTGCTCGAGTAGTGCGATGTGCTGGTCGATCAGAGTGCCGACTCGCTCGAGTCGGGCGATCCAGTCTTCGTAGTCTTTGATCGTGCGGAACTGCAGCAGTTCTGTGACTTCGTGCAGCGTCTGGATGCCGCCCTGATGGTTGATGGAGTAGAGGTGCGGCTTGAACGGCGCGCTCGCAAGGCGCTGGGTGTATTCGCGTTCGAAGAGGTCGTAGTCGAGCTGGGCTGCCGGAGAGAGCGTTACTCTCGAAATTGCGCGCAGCGCCGCGAGGGTGGTTCGATCATGTTGTTGGCGCCGCTCGATCGCCGCGGCAGACATGTCGGTCCACTGATCGTTGTACCGGTTGTCACCCAAGTAGTTCGCCATCAACGGATCGGCTGCGAGTTCCTTCTGCCAGGTGGCGTCGAAGAGCGCCCGAAGCTTTGCGTCGGAGTCCGGGGCGGGTGCTGCGAACGCAGGCATCAGGGCCGCAAAAACCAGGGCCGCGAGCAGCGCGAACGACGAAGGGCGACTGAGCATGGACGGGTCTCCGGGTAATCTTGGGTTGACAGTCTACGACGGTCGATTTTTCCGCGCCCGGGGGCGCGGCCGCTGCTATTATCGCTCCGTTCGCGTAACCCGACCTCGCCGGAGAGACCCCCGACATACCGTGGGGCGCCGAAGGCGCAAGTTTCCGCCCGGAAACGCTCAGGCAAAAGAACGGCAGGTCGCAGGCGAATTCTGGAGAGCGATCGATCGCGGCCCCTCAGGCTGCGACTGATCCACCGAAGGGGAGCGGCGCGCCGATCGAGGCGAGCCCGATCTCTCAGGTACACGGACAGAGGGGCGGCAGGGGCTTCAAGGGCTCCTGCCGCCCTTTTTTTTGGCCGGGTGGTGGCCTCACGGACTCGAGGATGACGGCATGGGACGCAAGACACCTCTCTACGGTATTCATGTCGAGCATGGCGCTCGCATGGTCGACTTCGGTGGCTGGGACATGCCAGTCAATTACGGATCCCAGATCGAGGAGCACCACCGGGTGCGTCGCGATGCCGGCATGTTCGACGTGTCGCACATGTGCGTGGTCGATGTGCGGGGGCGCGACAGTCGAGCCTTCCTGCGACACCTGCTCGCCAATGACGTCGACAAGCTCCGGGTCGAGGGCAAGGCGCTGTACAGCTGCATGCTCAATCCCACGGGCGGCGTCATCGACGATCTCATCGTCTATTTCATGAACGAGCAGTGGTTTCGGGTCGTCGTGAATGCCGGGACCCGCGACTCCGATATCGCTTGGATGCGCGCCCAGGCTCGCGAGTCGGCACAGCACCTCGAAATCATTGAGCGCGTCGATCTCGCCATGATCGCGGTGCAGGGTCCGAAGGCTCGCCCGATCGTCGCCGAGTTGCTCGATCCGAAAGATCGTGATGCGGCCTTGTCTCTCGAGCCCTTCAATGGTCGCGTGTGCGGCGAGTGGTTCGTCGCTCGCACCGGATATACCGGCGAAGATGGTTTCGAGGTGGTGTTGCCTATCGAGGAAGCGCCTTCCACATGGCGCGCACTCGTCGCGGCAGGGGTTGCGCCCTGCGGACTCGGTGCGCGCGACACGCTGCGCCTCGAAGCCGGCATGAATCTTTACGGCAACGACATGGACGACACCCGTAATCCGCTCGAGTCGGGCCTTACATGGACCGTCGCCTTCGAGCCTGCGACGCGCGACTTCGTCGGTCGTCAGGCCCTCATGGACATTAAGGCGTCGGGTGGCCCGTCGCACAAGCTCGTCGGGCTCTTGCTCGAAGAGCGAGGCGTGCTGCGCTCGCACCAAAAAGTCATCGTTCCCGGTATCGGCGAGGGTGAAGTGACGAGCGGCACGTTCTCGCCGACGCTCGAGCGGTCGATCGCGTTTGCGCGAGTGCCGAGCGGCACGGGGCAATCGGTCCAAGTCGACATCCGCGGCAAGTTGCTTCCGGCGCGCGTGGTCAAACTGCCTTTCGTCCGCAATGGACGCGTGCTGATCGCACTCTGATTTTTCAAAGATTTCTCGATTTCGTTATCCAGGAGCCTTCCCATGAGCCAAGTCATCGCTGACCTCAAATACGCCAAGAGCCACGAGTGGGCGCGTCTGTTGCCGAGCGGCCTCGTCGAGATCGGCATCACCGATCACGCCCAGCACGCGCTCGGCGATCTCGTTTTCGTCGAAGTCCCGGACGCGGGTCGCGCACTTGAGGCCGGTGCGGCCTGTGCCGTCGTCGAATCGGTCAAAGCGGCCTCCGACGTCTACTCACCCATTGCCGGCACGGTGGTCGAGTGCAACGCCGAGCTCGCCTCGACGCCCGAACTCATCAACCAGGACTGTTATGGCAAAGGTTGGATGATCCGCGTGAAGCCGGCCTCGGCGTCCGCGCTCGACGGATTGCTCTCGGCCGAGGCGTACTCGGCCGTGCTCGCGGCGGAGGGTGGCTGACATGCCGTTCATCCCGCACACCGAGGCTGACGTCAAAGATATGTTGGCGACGATCGGCGCGAAGTCGATCGAGGAGCTCTTCGACGAGATTCCGCAAAACCTGCGAGTCCAGGGCCTCGCCGGCATCCCCGAAGGCCTCTCCGAAATGGAGATCGGTCGACTGATGAGCGAGCGGGCCCGACAAGACGGTCGTCCCCTGTCGTTCCTCGGCGCCGGGGCCTATGAGCATCACATCCCGTCGGCCGTGTGGGCGATCACGACGCGAGGTGAGTACTACAGCGCCTACACGCCTTATCAGGCCGAAGCGAGCCAGGGCACGCTGCAGCTCATCCACGAATACCAAACCATGATCTCGAGTCTGACGGGCATGGAGGTCTCGAACGCGTCGCTCTACGACGGTGGATCCGCCGTGGCTGAAGCCGCGCTCATGGCCGTGCGCGCGCATCGCAAGTCGAAGAGCCTGCGCGTACTCGTTCCCTCGACGGTCAATCCCAACTATCGCCGCGTCGCCGTCAGCACGGCCGGCAATCAGGGTTTGCGCTTCGAGACCGTGCCGTATCAGCGCGAGACGGGCTGCATCGACTTCGCAGCACTCGCGGCGTTTGCGGGTCAGGACATCGCCGCGATGGTCATCCAGCAGCCTAATTTCTTTGGCCAGCTCGAAGACGTCGATGCGCTCACCGACTGGGCGCACGAGCAGGGGATGCTCGTCATCGCCGCTGTGAATCCCACTTCGCTCGCGCTGCTCAAGCCGCCGGGTGAGTGGGGCACCAAGGGTGCGGACATCTGCGTGGGCGAGGGGCAGCCGCTCGGCGTGCCGCTCTCCTCCGGCGGGCCGTACTTCGGATTCATGACGACGCGCATGGAGTATGTGCGGTCCATGCCGGGCCGCATCGTCGGTCGCACGGTCGATCTCGAAGGTCGTCATGGCTATACGCTCACGCTGCAAGCGCGAGAGCAGCACATCCGTCGTGGCAAGGCGACGTCCAACATCTGCACCAACCAAGGTCTGTTGATGACGGCGGCGACCATCTACATGAGCCTCATCGGTCCGGCCGGGCTCGCGCAGGTGGCTGAAACCAGCATGGCGCGTACGCACCAACTCGTCACCGCGCTCGGTCGTCAGCGTGGCGTGCGTCAGGCGTTCACGGGTCCGCGCTTTCACGAGAGCGTGCTCCTGCTCGATCGACCGGCGGCTGCCGTGCTGCGCGAGCTCGAGTCGCAGGGGATCCTCGGCGGCGTCGATCTTTCGGGGGATTACCCCGAGCTCGGCTCCGCCATCCTCGTCTGCGCCACCGAAACCAAGACCGACGACGATATCGAGCGCTACGCCAATGCGCTCGGTACGGCGTTGCAGGCCGTGCGTGCCGCCTGAGCGCGGACGCCACTGGAGTACGTCATGAATCAAATCTTAGAAAAGTCCATCTTCGAATACTCACGCGACGGCCGAGGCGCCGAAGCCCAGCATCCGCCGACCTTGCGGGGTGCCGCGGCAGCGGCCTCGAAAGAGGCTTTGGGTGCGGTACCGGCGGCACTGCGTCGTAAGAGCAAGCCGATGTTGCCCGAGGCGAGCGAGCTCGATGTCGTTCGTCATTTCACGCGTCTCTCGCAGCTCAACTTCTCGATCGACACGAACTTCTATCCGCTCGGCTCGTGCACGATGAAGTACAACCCCAAGGCCTGCAATCAGTACGCGATGCTGCCGGAGTTTCTCTCGCGGCATCCGCTCGCGCCCGATTCACAGGGTCAGGGCTTCCTCTCTTGCATGTTCGAGCTGCAGGAGATGCTCAAAGAAGTGACCGGTATGAAAGCCGTGTCCCTCAATCCCATGGCCGGTGCTCACGGTGAGTTCGCCGGTGTGGCGATGATTCGTGCCTATCACCGCGCGCGCGGCGATTTGGCGCGCAACGAGATCATCGTTCCGGAGGCCGCTCACGGCACGAATCCCGCGACGGCGACCATGTGCGGTTGCATCGTGCGCGAGATTCCGGTCGATTCGGAAGGCGACGTCGATATCGAGGCCCTGAAGAAAGCGGTGGGCCCGAACACGGCGGGCATCATGCTGACCAATCCGTCGACGCTCGGTGTCTTCGAGCGCAAGATCGAAGAGGTCGCGCGCATCGTTCACGGTGCCGGCGGCTTGCTCTATTACGACGGCGCGAATCTCAACGCCATTCTCGGCAAGGTTCGTCCAGGCGACATGGGCTTCGACGTCATCCACATGAACCTGCACAAGACGTTCTCGACGCCGCACGGCGGCGGAGGTCCGGGTGCGGGTGCGGTGGGCGTGAGCGCTCGACTCGAACCTTTCCTTCCGGTGCCCGTGGTCGGTCGCGAAGGTGAGGGATATCGTTGGCTCACCGAAAACGATCGACTGCAGTCGATCGGCCGACTCTCGGCGTTCATGGGCAATGCGGGCGTGCTGCTGCGTGCATACATCTACATGCGCATGCTCGGGCGCGAGGGTATGAGTCGCGTCGGTGAGTTTGCGACACTCAATGCCAACTACGTCATGGCGCGACTCCGCGCAGCCGGCTTCGATCTTGCCTACCCGAATCGGCGAGCGAGCCACGAGTTCATCATCACCATGAAGCGTCAGGCGAAGGAGCTCAATGTGACGGCGATGGACATCGCCAAGCGGCTGCTCGACTACGGCTTCCATGCGCCGACGACCTACTTCCCGCTGCTCGTGCCCGAGTGTCTGCTCATCGAGCCGACCGAGACCGAGAGTCGCGAGACGCTGGATGGATTCATCGACGCGATGGTGGCGATCTTGGGCGAAGCTTCGAGCGATGCGACGAAGCTCAAGGCGGCGCCCTACACCATGCCGGTACGGCGCCTCGATGACGTTCGCGCGGCGAAGCAGCTCGAGCTCACCTGGAAGCCGGTAGACTCAGCGGCCTGATGAAAACCGACAGGCCCAAACCGACCGGATTCGTCCGTCTCGTCAACGCGTTCGGCAACACCTGGAAGGGTTATGTCGGCGCGTTTCGCGAGGAGGCGGCGTTCCGGCAGGAACTCGCACTGTGCGCGGTGCTGTTTCCGCTCGGGTTGTGGCTCGGCGAAAACGGGGTCGAGCGGGCGTTGCTCGTCGGCCCCATTTTCATCGTTCTGATCGTCGAGTTGCTCAATAGCGGCATCGAGGCGACGGTCGATCGCATCGGTCTCGAGCGTCACCAGCTCTCGGGGCTCGCCAAAGATTTGGGTTCTGCGGCGGTTTTCACGTCCTTCGCGATGCTCGCGGTCGTCTGGGCGCTGGTATTGCTCGATCGCTAACGGTTCATTGCGGAGATAGACATGACGGCACTCATTTGCGGTTCGGTGGCTTACGATACGGTGATGGTCTTCGAAGGGCACTTCAAAGATCACATCCTCGCCGATCGCATCCACATGCTGAATGTGGCATTCCTCGTTCCTGGGCTGCGACGAAATTTTGGCGGCTGCGCCGGCAACATCGCCTACAACCTGAAGCTTCTCGGCGGAGAGGGTAAGGTGATGGCGACGGTGGGTTCGGATTTCGGACCCTACCGCGCGTGGATGATCGACAACGGTCTGCCACTCGACCACATCCGCCAGCTCGATGACGAGTACACGGCGCAGGCGTACATCACGACCGACGCCGACAATAATCAGATCACGGCCTTCCACCCCGGTGCGATGAATCACGCGCACGTCAACAAGGTGCCGAAGGATGGTGGCCTGCGCCTCGGTATCGTCGCGCCCGAGAGTCATCTCGGCATGCTCGATCATGCGGCGCAATTCGCGGCACACGGGATCCCGTTCATCTTCGATCCGGGCCAGGCGATGACGCTGCTCGGACCCGATGACCTGCGCACCATGATCAATCAGGCGAGTTGGGTGGCGGTCAATGATTACGAGGCGAGCCTGCTGGTCGAGCGCACCGGTTGGTCGCTCGAGGCCATCGCGGGCAAAGTGAAGGCACTGATCGTCACGCGCGGCGCCCAGGGTTCCCACATCCATGCCGACGGAGTCGTGCACGAGATCCCGGCGGTCAAGCCCGAAAAAATCGCCGATCCGACGGGCTGCGGAGACGCCTACCGAGGGGGCTTGTTGTTCGGTTTGCAGCGCGGCCTCGACTGGCCGACGACGGGTCGTATCGCCTCGCTGATGGGCTCGCTCAAAATCGCTCACCACGGCACGCAAAATCATCGTTTCGGTCGCGAAGAATTCGCGAGGCTCTACAAGCAGGCGTTCGGCGTCGCGCTCGGGGCTTGAGCGGACAAGTCGATTTCTTCGATGATCGACCGGCGCGCGGCAAAGTCGCCGCGGCGCCGGTCGACGATGAAGTTCGGGTGCTTGCGTCAAAGATCCCTCCAGGGGTGCGCTTTGGGACCTCGACGTGGTCCTTCTCCGGATGGCAGGGCATCGTCTACGGTGGCGAGTACGACGAGACGAAACTCTCTCGTGATGGGCTCGCTGCGTACGCCCGGCATCCGCTGCTGCGCAGCGTCGGCGTGGACCGAAGTTACTACCGACCTCTCGACGACAAGACCCTGCAGCGCATGACCGATGCTGTCGGCGACGATTTTCGATTTTTGATCAAGGCCCATGCCGCGCTCATGCTGCCGAAGAGCGCGCGCCGACCCGACTATCTCATGGGTGTACCCGATGTTTTTCTCGATGCGGCATACGCGACGCGCAATGTGGTCGAGCCCGCCCTGCGTATCCTCGGCGAGAAACTCGGCGTCATCCTGTTCCAGTTTTCGCCGCTTGGGGATCGGGTGTTGCGTTATCGACGCGAACTGCTTGAGCGTCTCGAAGGTTTTCTGTCGGCACTTCCCAAAGTGGCGCGATACGCCGTCGAGTGGCGTGACGCGGCGATGTTGGGGCCGGATCTCGCCGAACTCCTGGCCCGCCACGGGGTTGCGCACGGCTTTGCGGCTCATCCACGCATGCCCTTGATCGATGAGCAGGCCACTTTCGACATCGGCGAGGGGCCGATCGTGATTCGTTGGTTGCTGCGACGTGATCGGGCTTACGAGGAGGCCCGAGAGACGTATGCGCCCTTCGACCGATTGGTCGAACCCGATTTGGAGGCGCGCCGACGCATCCTGTCGCTCCTGCGCGGAGTCGTGGGGCAGGGACGCGAAGCGATCGTCATCGTCAACAACAAGGCCGAGGGCTCCGCGCCGCTCAGCGTGCTGCAATTGGCGCGCGAGTGGTCGGTGGTCGGCTAAACTTTCGGCTATGTCCGCCTCAGCCGGTGCTGCAGCACCCGATATTGCGGCCGCCGTCGCCGCCTTGCGGGCGGGCGAGCTCGTGGCCTTTCCGACGGAGACCGTTTACGGACTCGGTGCCGATGCGCGCAATCCCGAGGCCTTGCGCAAGGTATATGCGCTCAAGGGACGTCCATCGACGCACCCGCTCATCCTGCACGTACTCTCGCTCGACGAAGTGAAAGATTGGGTATCGGAGATTCCGCCAGCGGCTCGAACGTTGGCGAGTCGATTTTGGCCGGGGCCGCTCACACTGGTGTTGTCGCGTTCGGCTCAGGTCTCCGATGAGCTCACCGGGGGTCAAGATACGGTCGCGATTCGTGTGCCGGCTCATCCGGTGGCGCGCGCCTTGCTCGCGGCTTTTGGTCGCGGCATCGCCGCGCCCTCGGCCAATCGATATGGTCGGGTCTCGCCGACACGCGCCGCGCATGTGCTCGAAGAGTTCCCGAAAGATCTGCTCGTGCTCGAAGGGGGCGACTGCGAGGTCGGCCTCGAATCGACCATCGTATCCCTCGTCGATGCGGTTCCGCGGCTGCTGAGACCGGGCTCCATTTCACGCGCCGACCTCGAGACCGCACTCGGCGGCCCGGTACAGGTGGGCGCAAGCGCCAACGCCCCGCGCGTTCCCGGCAGTACGTTGCAGCACTACGCGCCGCAGACGCCACTCGAGCTCGTGCCCGCCGGAGCGCTCGCGTCTGCCGAGACTGCGGCGACCGTACGGGGCGAGCGCGTCGTCACCCTGGCCTGTCCGCGAGGTTGCGACCCTGTGGCTTATGGTCGCGCGCTCTATGCCGAGCTGCGTCGGCTCGACAAGCTCGGGGCCTCACGTATCCTCGTCGAGTCCGTGCCGGAGTCCCCACAGTGGGATGCCGTGCGCGATCGTCTCTCCCGAGCTGCAGCGACCTTTCTTTGATCGCAGCGTTGTCCTTTCATCCAGAGCGAGTCA
>JBIJCL010000057.1:0-8956 GCA_044344725.1 Steroidobacteraceae bacterium
GCTTCGCACCGCATCCTCCATCACGACTTTGTCCTGGTCGCCGAGGATGACGATGGCCTCTCTTCGCTTGGAGCTATTGGCTTCGATGAGCTCGGAGAGGATGGGGAAGATCTGCTCCGACCATCCGAGAATGACCGTGTGGCCATTCTCGACCACTCGCGATCGCCCCTTGCGGAGGTTGTCGATCTGCGCCTCGAGACCCGCCGAGAGAATGCCGATGAGGGTCGAGAGGACGAAGATTCCGAAGATGGTGACGCCTAGCATGATGATGCGAAAATCCCAGCCCTGGTCTCCGGTCACCGTACCCGCATCGAGGGTACGCATCAGGGATGCCCAAGCCGCCTCACCGAAAGCGAGGCCCGAATCCTCTCCGGACTGATTGATTCCCGTGATGACGAGCACGGTGGCGAAGAACAGGATGGCGACGGCGCTCACCAGGGTGAGCCAAGCGATGAGCGCCCCCGTTCCTTTCGCCAAGGTGTTGTCGAAGGCGTAGCGCAGACGCTCGCGGAGGGTGAAACTTTTCAAGCCAGTCTCCTTAACTTTTCAGGCGCGGAATTTACGATGGACCGGGTCGCGGATGGAGCTCGAGCGACGCCACTCGCCGCTTCCGGCAAAAAAAACTTCTGTGCAAGTTCCTGCCCTGAATCGCGCGTTGAGAAAATGCTTTTAATTTACTCCAGTTCGGTTAGTCTTTGGGGCCGCCAGCTGAAAACAAAATTAAATTAATGAGTACGATCCGCCCTGACGAGCGATCCGTTTCATCTTTCATCTCCGAAAAATCCAGCGCCAAGGTTCTCTCCACCCAAACCGCGGGTTACCAGCAGGCGTTTTATCTCCGCCGCTCGGTATCGACGATGGCGGACGTGGCGAGGAGCCGACTTGTTTCTCTTGCGCTCGAAGCGGCGGCGGTCGCTTCTGCGCAGCGCCGGCCCGTTCGTATCTTGAGTATCGGTTGCGGAGACGGCGATCTCGATTTCGCGGTGCTACAGCACCTGAGCGGATCGTGCGATGTGGAATATCTGGGGCTCGAGGTCAATGAGACCTCAGCGCAGATTTTTCAGGAATCGGTCGACGGTTGGCGCGACCAATTCGTCGGGAATCTGTCCTTCGAAATTCGTTTCGGCTCGGCCGAGCGGCTGCCCGACGCCGGCAGCGGTTTCGATTTGGTTCTGATGTCCCATGTTCTTTATTACTTCCAAGACCCGGTGTCGCTGATCTGGAATTATTTGCAGAAGATCTGCCGCATCGACGGAAAGGTCGTGATCGTGCATTCCGCTTGGGGCGGTATTCCCGAATTGATGGCGGATGTTCCAGGCTTGCAGCCGTTTTTGTTTGCCGAAAACATTCGTGATTCGTTGGCGAGTGTCGGGCTCCGAGTGCAGTGCGAGATACTCGCGAGCGAACTCGATGCGACGGAGATCCTCGATCAAACGATTCGAGGTCGGCAGATTCTGGGGTTCTGTATCGAGCGCGACGTCGATCGCCTCCCCGACGAGACCTGGAAACGTCTGCTGAAATCGCTCTGGAGTCGTTGCGAGATTCGCGACGACCGAGCATGGCTGAGCGAGCCGCTCGCGTTCCTGACCCTGCGTAACGATCTCGGCTTTTTTTCGATCGAGCCCAAGACGCCCATCGATGCCGCTTGTGATCCGATCGAGGACTACCACCAACTGGCGCGCGCTTTCGATTGGCCGGCGAGATTGCTGCCTCGGGCGGGTGAACCCTGCAAGGTTTTGGACGTCGGCTGCGGCACAGGCCGCTGGCTCAAGGTGCTTCGTCATCATTGGCCGGAGCTTGCTGGGCGGCATGACGCCATCCGTTATTCTGCGATCGATCCGTCTGCAGAAGCGAAGGATCTCGCTCGCGCGCGAGTACAGGGCTGGGCGCAGTGGGATCGCGACTGGACGCAAAAAATCCAGTGCATCGCCGATTTGCCGACCGCGCACTACGACATCGCATGGTCGATGCATGCGCTTTATGCGGTATCCCGGGTCGACCTCGAAGTGGTCTTGACGAAGATCGTCGGGGCTTTGCGCGACGATGGAGTGGCGGTGATCGCGATGCCCAATCGCGAATCGTTTTACATCACCGCGGGTATCCGCCTGGCCAATCAGCCGTCCTTCACTTGTGCCGAGGACATTGTCGAGGCGTTGCAGGCGCTACAATTTTCGTACGAGGTACGCGAGCTCGATTACGAGGAGCGTATCGCTGCAGCCGACGAAATGACCGTGCGACGGTATGTCTGGGAAGAGTCCATCGGCAACAGTTACAGCGCGGCCACGAACGAGTCGGGGGCGTTGCCGCCCCTGCCAAACGATCCTTGGTTCGAATCGCTGCGGCGAGACGACGCCTACTGCTTCCCCCAGAAAGTCCGGGTATTCACCATCCGTGGCGGGCAATCTCCAGCTACTCCGCGCGCGAAGTTGACGCCCGCTCCCGAGCAACTGAGGGAATGGGCTCTCGCTGCCACCGACGCCGGGCTCGCGGAACAGGGCGGGCTGCCGGGCGCGCCTGTCATCGAGAATATCGCGGGAGCACTTCCTCCGGAGTGGGTTCACGGAGCGGGAAAGGCAGACGTGAATGAGCGCGCTGCGCTGAATGTTTTCGCGAGCGTCATCGACGAACCCTTGCCCGAGTGGGCCAGCAAAGATTTGGACGCGTTGCTTCAGGAAGATTTCCTTCCGCTCATCAGGCACGGTACGCGGGACAACGCCCCGGGCTACATGGGCTACATCCCTTCCGGGGGGCTCTACCTCGGAGCGATCGCCGATTATCTCTCGACCTCCTTCAATCGATATTCGGCCATGTTCATGGCCTCCCCGGGTGCGGCAGCCATCGAAGCGCTGAGCATACGCTGGCTCAATGAAATCACCGGTCTGCAGGCGAGTGCCGAGCAATCGGGCGTTCAGGCGGGCGGTGTGTTGGTCTCGGGTGCGTCGCTCGCGACGGTGACTGCCGTGCATGCGGCTCGGCAAAAGGCGGTCCGCCAGGGCAAGAACCCCGACTCGCTGGTGGCGTACTTTGGACGAACCGCGCACTGCTGTGTGCCGCAGGCGCTTTCGGTCTGCGGGATCCGACATCACCGCGTCATTCCGGTGCTGGCCGATCATCGAATGGACATGGACCAGCTCGCGAAAACGATCACGCAGGACCGCGCGGCGGGTCTTGAGCCATTTTTAATTTCTTTGAGCGCAGGAGAGGTCGAAATCGGCGCGATCGATGACATCGAGCGCGGCAGAGCGCTGGCGAGTGATGCAAGCGCATGGCTGCATGTCGATGGTGCCTACGGTGCCTTTTTCGTGCTGGCGCGATCGGCGCCGTCCGATCTTCGGAAGATCAGCCTCGCCGATTCGCTCTGTGTTGATCCCCACAAGGGATTGGGCTTGCCCTACGGCACAGGTGCGCTATTGGTGAGAAATGCCGAAGACTTGCGATGCGCATTTGCCAACGAAGGCAACTATCTGCCAACTCAATCGGAGTCGGTCCGTCCGCCCGATGCGATGGATCTCGGCATCGAAATGACTCGACCATTCCGGGGTCTTCGCTTGTGGCTGCCGATCAAGCTTCTCGGCATCGCGCCATTTCGAGATCATCTTGAGCAGATGCTGCAACTCGCGCGTTGGCTCGCAGAGGAGATCCGCGCGATTCCACAGTTGGAGCTCGTCAGTCAGCCGGGGCTGTCGATCTGCACTTTTCGACTGAAGTCTCCAGCCTCGGAGCAGGCAAACCGAAGACTGCTTAGTGAAATCAATGCCGACGGTTGGTTTTTCCTCACCGGGTGCACGTTATCGACGGGCGAGGGTGGGTTTGCCCTGAGGGTGGCCTTGCTTTCGATCAGAACCGACGAGCAGACCGTTCACGCCCTTCTCGGGCGTATTCGGGAGTCCGTGAGGAGGGTCTGCTCGGGATGAGTGATGGTGAACCGTTTACTCCGCTCGCCTATCAACAAGGCTGGCTCGAGTATCGCGGACGGCGTTTTTTTGTCGATGAGCGCGCATTCATCACCGACCCCGAGACGGGGTTCATGCTGGATGCCGTGATCGCCTATCTGCGTAGCACGAATATGTTAGATCGAGGAGCCCTCGTAGCCGAGCTGGGCACCGGCTGCGGAGCAATCGGTATCAGTCTGCTGAAAGAGCTCTCTGGAGTCCGCCTGATTGGTCTGGAGGTCGATCCCGGCGCCATCGAAGTGGCTAAGCGAAATGTCACCGCCCATGGCGTCGACTACGAAATTCTCAGGAGTGACTTTTTTTCGGCCTGGGCTGACCGACCGCAGCCGGCCGTTATCTTCGGGGATTTGCCTTGGGGAGACGATAGTTCGGTCTACGAAGCGGGCCGTCCGATCGAGCATTATCTCGCCATGCCGTACCGCAGCGTGTTCCCGGTTGGTGGCCCGATGGGAATGCATCGAAGGGCGCTGGAGTCGGTCAAGCTCCTCGGTTGGTCGAGCGAGGTATTTCTCAATTGTGGAATGCTGCCACGCGAGGCCGTGTTGGACATGGCCCGCTCTTTGGGAGCGGTCTATGTTCTGGCCATCTTCGCCGCCTCGAACGTCTTTGTTTTGCGATGCCGAATGAATTAGAGTGTCGGCCACTTTGGTTGAATATCAACCACCCTAGAAAATTCATAACATAAGTCTTCGAGAAACCACACCATGAAGCGTGAAACGACCGGAATCATTGCCTCCCTGTTTGCCGTCTTGCTATGCCTTTGGACGTCACCTGTAGTGATCGCTCAGGACGCAGCGGCATCGGCATCGGCATCGGCGCCGGCGACGGCAGACGCTGCACCTGCGCCGTCGACGCCGACTCGCGTTCTGATCGGAGCGTACGTCAACGACATCAAGGAAGTGGATCTCGCTTCGAATAGTTACAACGTCGACTTGTACGTGTGGTTGCGCTGGGATAATCCCAACATCGATCCGTCCAAGACGATGGAGGCAATGAATCCGCGCGACGCATGGATGACGGCGAAGCGTTTGAACGAAGAGCCTCTGCGACTCGAGGACGGTTCGTACTACAACATCATCCGTTACTTAGGCATGTTCTCGACCAAGCTCAACGTGTCGAAGTATCCCTTCGATGAGCAGGTTCTCACGATGATCTTCGAGGAGCAGCAGCTGTCCACCAAAGATCTCGAGTTCGTCGCCGATCAGGACGGCTCGGTCACGAATCCCGAGTTGATGATTCCGGGGTGGGAGGCGAAGCCGCTGGTCGTACGCGTCTCGAACAAGCCTTACTCGACTTCATGGGGTTTAGATGGCGATAACACGGAAGCCTATTCGAGAGTCTATATCGAGCTGCCGGTCACGCGCCCGGTGGTGGCATCGGCGATCAAGTTGTTTTTCCCCTTGGCTATCGTGCTTGCAATGGGCGTCTTCGTGTTCTTCCTCCGCCCGCGGATGGTCGAATCGAAGATTTCACTCGCGGCGACCGTCCTGCTCACCTTGGTAGCCTTGCAGTTCACCACGATGAGCGCGCTTCCGTCGGTCAGCTATCTGACCATGGTTGAGTTCATCTACGCGGTGTCGTTCATCTTCACGGCATATGTGCTCGTGATGTCGTTGCTCACGGCCTGGACCACTCGAGATCCCGAGTCTGACGAGGCGGTCGCATACGATCGCCGTGCTGCAATCATCGGCTTGATTGGCTACCTTGCGGCGCTGGCAATCACCATGGTGGTGTTCCTGTCGAAGTGAGACTAACTGCGCAGCGACGTCCGCCCGTGATCGACTTCGATTAGGGCGGACGCTCTGCAGTTAGCACCCTGAAAAGTCCCCGGGCAAATCGCAGCCAGTCGAAAACCTCAATGCATGCTTGTGCGCGATCATCGTCGAAGTTGATTCGCGCAGGGCAGTTGGCGCAATACCTGACCGGGGCGCTTTTTTCGTTATCGTTATCTTTGGGTTCGTCGCTGGTTGGCGCCGCCGATGGCGCGGCGGGCCAGCAGGGCGCCTCGGTGATTCTTCCGTCGGGGGCCGAGGTCGTTCGTGGCTCGGGGTCCGTAAGCCGTCAGGCCAACGGACTCGTCATACAACAGTCGAGCGCCAAGCTCGTTCTTAATTGGCAAAGCTTCAGTATCGGCCCTCAGGGCGAAGTTGAATTCGTTCAGCCTAACGCAACTTCCGTAGCACTTAATCGCGTGGTCGGGACCGACCCGTCTGTGATCCAGGGTCGCCTCAAGAGCAACGGACACGTATTTCTGGTCAACCCCAATGGGGTGCTGTTCTCGAAGACGGCGCAGGTCGATGTAGGGGGGCTCGTCGCCTCCACGCTCGACATGAACGACGACGAGTTCATGCGTGGTCGATTCATCCTCGCAGGCGGCAGTACCGCGAGTGTGGCCAATGAGGGCGAGGTACGTGCCGCCGAGGGCGGCACCATCGCATTGATCGCCGCCCGGATCGTCAATCAGGGCGAACTCTCGGCGGCAAAGGGTCGGGTGCTGATGGGTGCCGGCGATCGCGTGACCCTAGATCTTGGCGGCCCGACGCTGCTTCAAGTCGAGAACTCGACGCTCGAGACACTGATCGATAATGGGGGCGTCATTCGGGCGGGCGGTGGCCGCGTGCTTATCACCTCGACCGCGGCCAGTGCGCTTCGCCAAAGCGTGATCAACCACCGCGGTGTCATCGAGGCCCAGTCACTTGGGGTTGGCGCCAACGGATCCGTCGTGCTCTATGCGACCGGAGGAACGCTCAATAATTCCGGCAGCATCAAGGCCGCGGGTGGCTTCGTCGAGACTTCCGGCAAGCAGTACAACAATTTGGCGGAAGCCACCGTCGAGGCTGCAGAGTGGTTGATCGATCCCGTCAACATCACGATCGACGACGCCATGGCGACGTCCATTCAGAACGCGCTCAGAAGCGGCAATGTGACGGTCACGACCGATGGCGCGGGCTCTTGCGCGCCCGCGTCGTGCACTGGAGAGGAGGCTGATGGCGATATCACTGTCACCGCGCCGCTCAGTTGGTCGAGTAATCGCCTTACGCTGCGAGCCGATCGCAACATCAACATCAATGCGAATATCACGGTATCGGGATCGGGGACGTTTCACGCTTATTTTGGTCAGGCGACCAGCGACGGTGAGGGTGCGCGCTACAACGTCGCTAGTGGCGTTAGTGTCAGGATTCCCTTGCCACAAAGTTTTTTTATCGAATTCAGCAACGAGTTCAGCTCGGCTTTCCGTTGGAAGAAAGGCAGCGATGGGTTACTGACCGACCTAGTACTCAACAACGGGTACCTAGCCTTCGGCGCCATAAGTGGTGGCGCCAACAATGCTTCATCGGCGGCGAACACCTCCGCGATCAATTCGCGGGGACTGCTGACGCAGCCCAATTATTTCGACAATACGAACGACGGTAGAAGCGGTTACTTCAAACTCACCTACGGCAACAATCCACTCGATTTTGAGATTGGGATCGGCCGTAAAAATCGCATCTGCCTTTTTGGTGCCTGCGTAGCGGTTTGTCCCGTCCTGTTCTGTCGTTGGAACGAAAATTTCACCTTTGCATCGACCGACGGAATATTCAACTTCAACGGGTCTGGCGGTTATGCCGAAATCGGTGGTTATCGCCCAGGCGCGGGTGTCGGTCCGGGCGGTGGCCCGAAAGGAGCGGGTGTCATCGAGACGGTAGTCCCGTGGTCGATAGGCCTCTTCGATTCGGCAACCGTGACCAATCGCTATGAGCTCGAAGTCGACAAGGCCTTCCTCAAAGTCACGACTTCCGTTCGGGCCTCCGGGGGCAGTCTGAGTAATGTCGGTTTATGGGTGGGTACCCGTGACGATTATGTGGGGAGAAACGACGGTCCTCGTAAGACGATGGGGAAATTCGAAAACGGCGTGTTCGTTGCCGCGAGCAGAGGCGGACAAGCCTCGAGCGTCTTGAAACTCGACGAGCGCACCGACGGTACGGGAGTGACGGCCTTTCTTTACTCCACCTCGTCTTCGGCGCGAGTCACATTCGGCGACTGCGGCTTCTTGAACATCTGTAATTTCACCGACGCCACTGAACGAAATCCGCAAGATCAGTCTGTGAGTCAATCCGGTGATGGCGCGTACAGTCTTTACTCCAACCTCGGCGACATCTCATCGGGAGCGACGAAGAGCTTCGTCTGGTACTACGGAGCCGCACCCGCCCAAGATGCCGCCTCGATCATCAGCGGCATTGCCGATTCCCAAGCGGGCAAGATCACGCTGACCTTTACGTTGCCCGCTTTGACTGACACCTATTCCTACCGAGGCACGGAGTACGCCCTCTCTAGCCTCTGGAGCGCCAGAAGTATTTTTGGCAACGACTATGCCAGCTGGGTGGCTGGGACCGACTACGAATTCGAGTTCAACGACCTGACCGTCACCGGATTCACCGATGCGGGGACCTATTCCGGCATTGGTATCACGATCTTGCGCAGCGGCTATCAACTGGCCACCTCGGGTAATACTTTTGGGACTTTGACGATTACCCCTGCTGCCCTCGTCGTGACGGCGAATGACGCCAGTACGGAATACAACGGGACGGCGTACTCCGGCGGTAATGGGGTTCGATACGCCGGTTTCGTGAACGGTGAAACGGCAGACGACCTTGGCGGTACGCTGACATTCACGGGCACGAGTCAGGGAGCAATCAATGCTGGCAGCTATGTGATGACGCCGGGGGGATTGACCTCCGGCAACTACTCCATCACCTACGTCAATGGCGCTTTGACCATCACCCCGCGCCCGATTACGGTGACGGCAGATGCGAAGTCAAAAGTGTATGGCGACGCGGACCCGACGCTGACCTGGACGGTGACGACGGGGAACTTGGTGGGCAGCGATACCCTCACGGGTGCGCTCACACGTGCCGCCGGCGCCAATGTGGGCACTTACACGATCGACGCCTCGGCGCTCGATAACACCAACTACACCATCACGCGCGTCAACGGCCAGCTCACTATTACGCCTCGCCCGATTA
>JBIJCL010000058.1:0-8895 GCA_044344725.1 Steroidobacteraceae bacterium
CACGCAAGCGGAACTGGGCGACGAGGTCGCGCTCTTTGAGTCGACTCGCGTACTCGGGGTAAAGCTTCGACATGGCCCGCATGGCCTGCGGAATGCCCCAGAGCAGAACCGAAAGATTCATTCCCAACCTCCCATCGGAATCGTGGGAAAAACTACCATGGGTCCCGCCGCGGCCGTGGCGGTCGCCGGGGACAGCCCACTGCGCGGTTGATCAGGCGAGGGCGACGCCGAGCAGACGTCCGACGAACCAGGCGATCACGCCGGCGCCGCCGCCGATGAGGACCATGCGCAAGGCGCCGCGCCAGGCTTGGCGTCCCGTGAAAAGGCTAATGGCGAGACCGATGCCGGCCAGCGAGACGAGGGTGATGCCGATGGTCCAAGCGATGGCTCCGCCCGAGGCGAGGCCGAGCGAAGGGCCGACCAGAAAGGGAAGCAAAGGCAGGATCGCGCCCACCGAAAAGGCGATGAACGACGAGGTGGCCGCGCCCCAGGGTGAGCCGAGATCGCTCGGGTTGAGACCGAGTTCCTCGCGCGCCAGCACTTCGAGAGCTTGCTCGGGACGGGTGACGAGTTCGCGGGTGATTTCGCGCGCCTTGTCGAGGTCCATGCCGCGCGCGGCGTAGATCAGGGCGAGTTCCTCGGCTTCTTCTTCGGGGTATTCGTCGAGCTCTTCGCGCTCGAGGGCGATCTGGTACTCGTACATGTCGCGCTGTGAGCGCACCGAGACGTATTCGCCGGCCGCCATAGAGAGGGCGCCGGCGAGCAGACCCGCGACACCCGTGACGAGCACGGTACCGGGCGCGGCGCCTGCGCCTGCGACACCCATCACGAGTGCGGCGTTCGACACCAGTCCATCGTTGATGCCGAAGACGGTCGCCCTAAGATTTCCGCCCGAGATGCCGCGGTGTCGCTGGCCCACCTCGGCGAGGGAGGTCGGCATGTCGTGACCTGCGGAGGGGCCGATCGTGTAGACCGAAATGCCGCGCAGTTTCATGGCGGCGAGCACGTGACGCGTGGCTCGCGGGCCGAAACGCTCCACGAGCGAGGCGACGATGCGCGCGCGGGTCGATGGTGTGAACGAGTATTGCCGCGTGGGGTCGAGTGCCTGCCACTTCAGGGCTTGCTCGGCCGCGGCTTCGCCGAGCTGACGGAACATGCGACTTTTCGCTGGGTCAGGCTCGCAATTCGCGACACGACCATAGAGCCAGGCGGACTCTTTTTCGTGGTACCAACTGTCGAGGCTGTCGCTCACGGGCGCGGACGCGGACGCAGACGATCAGCGCTCGCGACCGTCGTCGTCGTAATCTTCGTCCTCATCTTCGTCCCAATCGTCATCCTCGTCTTCGTCCTCGTCGTCGTAATCTTCGTCTTCATCCTCATCTTCGTCTTCGTCGTCCTCTTCGGACCAGCCCTCAGGCTCCTCGATGAGTTCGAGGTCGAATTCACGCCATTCCTCGAGGTCGAGTTCTTCGATCTCACCGTCGAGATATTCGATCTCGACCATCTCGGAATCCTCGTCGACGGAGAGCACTCGGAACGTTTCTTCGTCTTCGACGTTCTCGTACCACTGGCCTTTGACGGGTTCGTTATCTCTGCTCACGGGGACTACCTCGACTCGGGGCGTTCAGAAAACCGGGTGGGATTTTACTTCGACTCTCCTCTATAGTGCCACGCGTCGAGGCTGCGTCATCATGCCTTCCCGAACACAATCCGCCCGTCCATCGCCTCTGGTTCGTGCCCGCCGCATCGTGGTCAAGGTGGGTTCGGCGCTGCTCGTCGATGGCGAATCGGGGCGTCTCAATCGCGCCTGGCTCGAAACGCTCATCGAAGACGTGGTGCGACTGCGGCGACAGGGTAAGGAGGTCGTGCTGGTGTCCTCCGGGGCGATCGCGCTCGGGCGGCGTCATCTCGGGCTCGCTCGCGGTCCGTTGCGGCTCGAAGAGAGTCAGGCTGCCGCAGCCGTGGGCCAAATCCGTCTGGCACACGCGTACAAAGAGCTGCTTGAGCAGTGGGATATCCAAGTCGCCCAAGTGCTCCTCACGCTGGAAGACAGCGAGCAGCGCGTGCGTTATCTCAATGCGCGCGCCACGCTCAATGCGCTCCTCGAGCGCGGCGCCGTCCCGGTCATCAACGAAAACGACACGGTGGCGACTGCCGAGATTCGCTATGGCGACAACGACCGACTCGCCGCGAGGGTGGCCCAGATGGTCAGTGCAGACTGCGTGCTGCTCCTCTCGGATATCGATGGCCTCTACACGGCCGATCCCAACCTCGACCCCAAGGCGAAGTTCGTCCCGGTCGTTCGCGAGATCACGCCCCGTATCGAGTCGATGGGGGGTGAGTCCGCTTCGGAATTCGGGCGAGGGGGCATGACGACCAAAATCATGGCAGCCAAGATCGCCGTGGAGGCGGGCGCTCACTTTTGTATCGCGCCGGGCTCGCCGAGACATCCCGTGCGGCGCATCGAGCAGGGTGCGCGTTGCACCTGGTTCAAGCCAAAGTCCTCGCCGGTTGCGGCACGCAAGCAATGGATCGCCGGTAGTCTGCGTCCTTCCGGCGCGTTGCTCGTCGATGCCGGAGCCGAGCGGGCGCTGCGCGCGGGCAAGAGCTTGCTGCCGGCGGGCGTGACGGCGCTACGTGGGAGATTCGATCGCGGCGATACGGTCAGTGTGCTCGGTACCGACGGTCGGGAGATTGCGCGGGGCATCGTTGCGTACTCGGACGCGGAGACCTCGCGCATCTTGGGTCATCGAACGAGCGAGATTGCCGCGCTGCTTGGATTCGCGGGCCGCGATGAGCTCATCCACCGCGACGACCTGGTGATGCGATGAAGGCGCTGATGCAGGAGCTTGGTCGAGCCGCGCGCGCGGCAGCGCCGGTTCTGGCCTCGGCCTCGCGTGATCAAAAAGATCGAGCGCTGCGTGCAGCGGCTTCGGCGCTGCGTCGTGATGCGTCAAAGATATTGACGGCCAACGCGCAGGACATGCGTGCGGCCGAAGAGCGCGATCTCTCTGCGGCACTGCTCGATCGATTGCGTCTCGATGCGGTGCGCGTCGAGGCGATGGCCCGAGGGCTCGAGGACATCGCCTCCTTACCCGACCCGGTCGGGCGGGTGCTCTCGGAGTGGACGCGACCCAATGGCCTGCGCATCGCGCGAGTCGCCGTTCCACTCGGGGTACTCGGCATCATCTACGAAAGCCGACCGAACGTGACCGCCGACGCCGGCGCACTCTGTCTTAAGTCAGGCAATGCCGTGATCCTGCGGGGCGGGTCCGAGAGCCTGCATTCGACGGCCGCGATCCATGCCTGTCTCGTCGAGGGTTTGCGCGAGGCGGGTCTACCCGAGAGCGGCGTGCAACGGGTTCCCGTGGTCGATCGCGAGGCGGTCGGCCTCATGCTCGAGGGTCTCGAGGGTGCCATCGACGTCGTGGTGCCGCGCGGAGGCAAGGGGCTCATCGAGCGCGTGCGCCGCGAGGCGCGAGTGCCGGTCATCGGTCATCTCGATGGCAATTGCCACGTCTACGTCGATCGCGATGCCGACCTCGCGATGGCGGTCGCCATCACGCTCAATGCCAAGCTGCGTCGCACGGGCGTGTGTGGTGCCGCCGAAACGCTGCTCGTCGATCGCGGTGCGCCTGCGGATTATCTTGGGGCGCTCGTGCGTTCGCTGCTCGATGCCGGATGCGCCGTGCGCGGCGATGCGACGACGCAACACGTCGATTCTCGTGTGACGCCTGCGACCGAAGCAGATTGGAGCACGGAGTATCTCGACTCGATCATCGCCGTGCGAGTGGTCGAGGGTGTCGAGGAGGCGATGGCGCATATCGCTCGCCACGGTTCTTCGCACACCGAATCCATCATTACGAACAACGAGGCGACGGCCCGCCGGTTCCTCGAGCGGGTCGACAGCGCCATCGTGCTACACAATGCGTCGACGCAATTTGCCGATGGCGGCGAGTTTGGCATGGGTGCCGAGATCGGTATTTCGACCGATCGCTTCCACGCGAGAGGGCCGGTGGGGCTCGAGCAGTTGACGAGTTACAAGTACGTCGTGCGCGGTTCGGGTCAGATCCGGCCGTGACGCTCGGGCAGGCCGAGCGCGCCGCCCTTCAAAGAATAGACGTTATCGAGCCCGCGATCGCGCAAACTGCGGGCGGTGCCGAGACTGCGCGAGCCGCGGGCGCAGATCAGCAGGTAGCGCCCCTCGGGCGGCAGGTTGCGTCCTGCGAGCAATTCGCCCATGGGGACGGGCAGGGCATCGGTCTCGAGCGGCATCTCGTCGATTTCTTTGGGCTCGCGAATATCGACCAGCAAGTAGCCCTCTGCAAGAGCGGCATGCAAGTCGTCGAACTCGAGTTCGAGTGGCGTGGTGCCGTCATCCCGACGTTCATGGGCGGCGCGTTGCAGCGCAAGCATGGAAGGCTCGCAGCGACTTTCGCAGGCGGCGTTTCGGCGGGCGCGCAAGCGCGTCGTCGCGAGACCGACAAGATCGACCGTCAAAAGCTCATCACCCAGACGACCCGGCAAATCCAGCAAAATTTTCAGCGCTTCGAGCGCTTGCAAGCCGCCGAGTACGCCTGGCACAGGACCCAGGACGCCCGCCTCGGCGCAGTTACCGACGACGCCGTCACGCGTGGCGTTTGGCCACAGACAGCGCAGGCAGGCGCTTCGTCGCCTCGGATCGACCACCTGCAGTTGGCCTTCGTATTGGTGGACGCTCGCAAACACGGCGGGTACGCCGAGCGACTGAGCGAGGTCGTTGATCAAAAACTTGGTGGCGAAGTTGTCGGTGCAGTCGATGACGAGATCGTGATGCGCGAGTAGGGTGGCGCCGTTCGAGATATCCAATCGACCGACGTGGGCATGCACGTTCACGTCCGGATTGAGCGCGCGCACGCGGGCTGCGGCGAGTTCGGCTTTGGGTGTGCCGCAGTCGGCGAGGGCGTACCAGGTTTGGCGGTGCAGGTTGGAGGGCTCGAGTCGATCACCGTCGATGAGCGTGAGCCGTCCGATGCCCGCGCCAGCGAGGTACTGCAGCACCGGCACGCCGAGGCCGCCGGCGCCCACCACGGCGACCCGCGCGGCGCGCAGGCGCGCCTGACCCGCCGCGCCGACCTCCCGAAGGTTCATCTGTCGCGAGTAATCGGGGACTCGTGGCGTGTCGACCGAATGGCGATGTGAATGACTGTGGTCGTGGTCATGCGCAGGGTGCGCATGATTGTGATGCGCGTGATCGTGCGTATGCCCGGGGTCGAGGTGACCTGGCGCCGCCGCGCAGCGCTCGCAGTTGACCCAACCCGAGTCGCCGTCGACGTAGTGCTCTTTTTTCCAGATCGGCACACGGTGTTTCACTTCGTCGATGATGTAGCGACAGGCCTTGAAGGCTTCGTCGCGGTGACGAGCGCTCACGCCCACCCACACGGCGAGCTCCCCGAGCGCGAGATCGCCGACGCGATGCACGCAGCGCGCGTTGTCGACGCCGAATCGGGCGCAAGCCTCGGCAATGATGCGTTCACCCTCGCGAACGGCGAGGTCCGCGAATGCTTCGTATTCGAGGTGACGAACTTCGCGGCCTTCGTTGTGGTTGCGCACCCAACCTTCGAACGCGGCATAGCCCCCGCAAGTCGGATCCGCGAGTTCGGTGCGCAGCGACTCGGGGTCGAGTGCCGACGAACTAAACCGAAAGCGCGCCGAGCTCATGGCGAGGTCAGCCTCCGGCCACCGGAGGGATGAACACGATCGAGTCGTGGTTTTGCAGCGGCTGGTTCCAATCACCGAACTCGGTGTTCACGGCGACTTTGAGCATGTCGGCGGGCAGCGTGAATCCGTACCGAGCCTGCAGTTCGCCATAGAGCTCGGCGGGTGTTCGCGCGGCGGTCGTCAGCGTTTCTTCGCTGCGACCGGCTTGTTCGCGGAGCAATGCGAAGTACTGCACACGCAAAGTGCGCGACGGAAGCGCGTTGGGTGAAAGCGTCTGCATGGAGGTCCAATAGTCCGTGGTCGAGTTGACGTTGTCGAGAGCATCGGCGCGCACGGGCTTAAGTAGGGTTGCCTGGTGCTCGATCAGGAATTTGCGCGGACAGCTCTTGCCGCCCGTCGCGTACCGGGCGAGTGCCGCGACCGACTTGGGTTCGTACACGGCGCAGAGCGGCTCGGGCAGCCCGTCGTGAGTGGAGCGAAAGGCCGTCGCGTAGCCCTGCAGATCGCGCTGATCTAGAAGGTGTCGAAGGACTGCGGCATCGAGAAAAGGCAGGTCGCAGGCGAGCACGAGCCATGCGGCGTCGGGATGCGCGCGCTGCGCGGCGAGGATGCCGGCGAGGGGGCCGAGGTTGGCATGCTCGTCCACGATTTGCGGAAATCTTTGACGCAGGGGGTCGGTCACCTGATCGGGGCGCACCGAGACGAAGGCGCGTGACGTGACCGACGCGAGCAGGTCGTAGGCGTCTTCGAGCTGGGTTCGACCGCGGTATTCGAGCGCCGCCTTGTCGCGCCGCATGCGCGAGCTTCGTCCGCCGGCGAGCAACAGCCCGAACACGGGCGCTTCGTGCTGCGCGAGGGTCATCAGCGTCTCCGAGAGACGTTACGTCGACCGCCTGATTTGTCGAGCAGTCGGACCGACTCGATCACGATGTCGTGGGAGAGGGCCTTGCACATGTCGTAGATCGTGAGTGCCGCCGCCGTCGCGCCGGTGAGCGCTTCCATTTCGACACCCGTCTTGTGAGTGGTCGCTACGGTGCAGCGGATCGTGACACGGGTTCGCTCTGCATCGATGTCGATATCGCAGTGTTCGATTGGCAACGGGTGACAAAACGGAATGAGTTCGTGCGTGCGCTTGACGGCTTGGACGCCCGCGATGATCGCCGTGTCGAACACCGGGCCTTTGCGCGTTCGGTGTCCCGTGGCGGCCAGCGCTCGGGCGACGGCATTCGGCAGTTTGATGCGCGCCTCGGCTGTTGCGCTGCGACGCGTGGCGATTTTTTCGCTCACATCGACCATGGTCGGTCGTCGCGCGGCATCGAGGTGGGTGAGGCCGGCGTTGGGGCGGCTGCCCTTTACCGGGCTCTTTTTCGGGATTTTTCTTTTAGCCGGAGCCATGATGTCGTCTCAGCCGCCGATATGGAACATTTCGACCTTGCGACCAGAAAGGGGCATTCCGCCGCGCAGTTCGCTGTAACGATCAACTCGTCGTCGCCAAGTTCCTGAGAGGAGTTCGAGTAACTCTGCATCGCTTGCCCCGGCGCGCATTGGGCTGCGCAAGTCCGTGCCGATCGTTGCGAAAAGACAGGTGTAGAGCTTGCCATCCGATGAGAGGCGCGCACGCGAGCAGTCTTGGCAGAAAGGCTGGGTGACCGAAGAAATGAAACCGATCTCGCCGGCGCCATCGTCGAAGGCATAGCGTTCGGCGACTTCGCCGCGGTAGTTGCGATCGCGAGGTGAGAGCGACCAATGCTGGTGAATGGCGGCGAGCAGATCGCGTGACGGCACGACGAGGCCGGCTTGCCACTCGTTGCGGTTGCCGACATCCATGTATTCGATCAATCGAACGATGACCCCGGTGCCACGAAAATGCTCGATCATCGGCAGCACGGTGTGATCGTTGACGCCACGCTGGACGACGACGTTGACCTTGATCGGCGTCAGCCCCGCACGTTGCGCCGCTTCGATGCCCTCGAGTACTTCCTCGACACCGCCGAAGCCGCCGCTCATTTTTTTGAACACGTCGGGATCGAGGCTGTCGAGACTGACGGTGATGCGCGAAAGTCCTGCAGCTTTGAGTTCGGTCGCGTACTTGGCGAGGAGCACTCCGTTTGTCGTGAGTGCGATGTCGTCGATGCCAGGCAGCGTCGAGAGGTCGCCGATGAGGTCGGAGAGGTTCGGGCGCAGCAGAGGCTCGCCGCCCGTGATGCGCAACTTGCGTACGCCGAGCGAGGCCGACAATCGTGCGAGACGGACGATTTCGTCGAAATCGAGCCGCTCGGCCGACTTCAAGAAGCGGTAGCCGTCGTGAAACGTGTGCTGCGGCATGCAGTAGGGGCAACGGAAATTGCAGCGATCCATCACGGAGATACGCAAGTCGCGCATCGGTCGACCGAGGGTATCGCGCGGGCCGTCGGTCGAGCGCAGCGGAATCAACTTGTGTTCGGAAACGCTCATGAGTCCGTGCACCTTACCAGCGGCAGAGTCTCGTCACGAAGCCCTTCGCGTATGTGTTCGGGCCGGGTGGCAATTCGACGAAGCCATCGGTACCGGTAAGGGAGGTGAAATCGCCCGAGCCGTTGGTGGGGCAGGGGTGTGCCCAAAGACGACCCCACTCATCGCCCTGCACTCGCACGGGCATGAAGCTCGTCATCGCGACCTTCACTTCGATGGGCGCGGCGATGGCGATTTTCTCCAAAGGGCGCGCCGTCTCCCCCATGGCCGCGTACAAGCCCGGAATGACGTAGCGCGCGAGACAGACGAGCGTCGAGACCGGGTTGCCAGGCAACGCGAACACGGCGGTACCGGTCGGTCCGATGCCAAACCACATGGGCTTGCCAGGGCGCTGCGCGATTTTGTGGAAGATTTGTCGCACGCCGAGTTCGGCGAGTACGTGTGGCACGAGATCGAGCTGGCCCATCGAGACACCGCCCGACAGAATGAGTACGTCGTGCGTATCGAGATGAACGCGCAAGCGTCGGCGCAGCACGTCGAGATCGTCGGGCAGATGATCATCGGCGATGCGCTGAAAGCCTCGTCGACGCAGTCCCGAGACGATGCCGTAGGCGTTCGATCGCCTGACTTGGTGCGCTTCGATCGGATCGCCGGGCTCGATGAGTTCGTTGCCCGTGGAGATCACGAGGATCGTCGGCTGCGCACTCACCCGAATGCGCGCCATACCGGCGCTTGCGGCGACGG
>JBIJCL010000059.1:0-8887 GCA_044344725.1 Steroidobacteraceae bacterium
CACCTGCGACTCGAGACTCTCGAGTCGCTCACGCGTGGATTGCGCGTGAGCCGGAAGGATCGACAACGCAAGCAACGCTGCTGCAAGAAACGCGCGAATCACTCGGTTCAACCGCCGGCGACGTAGATGAGTTCGACGCGGCGGTTGCGAGCATAGGCAGACTCGTCCTCGCCGGCGACAGCAGGACGCTCCTCGCCATAGCTCACCGTGCTGAGCCGCGAATCGCCGACGCCCTGGAGACCGAGCACGCGTCGAACGGCCTGCGCGCGACGCTCACTCAGTCCGATGTTGTACTCGCGAGTGCCGCGCTCGTCGGTGTGACCTTCGAGGCGCACACGCAAACCCGGGCGGCTGCCAAGAAACCGGGCATGGGCGGCGAGCAACGCCTGGTCATCCGCGCTGATGGCATCGCTGTCGAAAGCGAAGTAGATCGTCGTGCGGTTATTGAGCTCGGCCGGAAGACCGATCGCCGTCTCGGCACCGGTACCCACTTCGCCTGCCGACACGGCACCCGCCGAATCGTCGGGCTGAGCGATCGCCGAGGCTTCCGACTTACTAGCGAGATCAGCACCGGCGTCTTGCTTCGCCGGGGGCGCCGACTTACAGGCGGCAAGCAAACCGAGCAAGGCCACGACCGCGATCAATTTTTTCATCGTCTTCGAACTCCTGAATTTGAGTGTCAATTATTGCACGGGTACGACGTCGGGCAGGAAGGGTCCCCAGGCTGGCTCACGCACTTCGCCGCGGTCTGCGGCGAGTCGTTGCGCGATGAGACCATCGGCACTGACGGTGGCGAGCACCCCCTGGCCGCGTTCCCGCGAGGCGTACACGAGGGTGCCGCCATCGGGCGAAAAATAGGGGGACTCATCCTGCCGTCCTTTCGACAACACACGTACGGTCGCGTTCCCGAGATCCTGCACCGCGATGCGGTATGCGCCCTCCTCCCGAGTCACCATCGCGAGCAAACGGCCATTAGGGCTCACCCTAGGTCGGGCGTTGTACGAGCCGGCAAACGTGATGCGTTGAGGCCGCGACCCCGGCTCGATGCTCAATCGATAGATCTGCGGACCCCCTGCGCGATCCGATGTGAAATACACCTGCGTTCCATCGGGAGACCACACGGGCTCGGTGTCGATCGAAGGATGATCGGTGAGCCGAGTGAGCGCACCCGAGGTCACATCGAGGATATACACATCGAGGTTACCGCCTGAGGATGACAAGGTCAGCGCCAATCGGCTGCCGTCGGGCGACCAACTCGGCGCGTTGTTGACCCCCGGTCGTGACGACACGCGACGACGCTCGGCCGTGCGCACACGCTGCACATAGACCGACGCGGCACGAGTTTCGAAGGACACGTACGCCAACCACTCCCCATCGGGCGACCACGCGGGCGACATCAAAGGAAGACGCGACTGCAGGATCACTCGCGCATTTTCGCCATCCGAGTCGGCGACGATGAGCTGGTAGCGCTGCGACGGCGGCTGCCCATCGACCGACACGTAGGCAATGCGCGTCGCGAAGGCGCTGCGCGCGCCGATGATTTTTTGATAGAGCCGGTCGCTGATGCGATGCGCGGCGTTACGCCACGCCGCAGGTGCCGCGCTGATGCGCTCGACGAGCAAACGTTGCCCCGTAAGTAGATTAAGCAGCTCGAAGTCGATCGTGACTCGCCCGTCTCCCCCAACGCTCGCGCGGCCCGTCACCAAGTAATCGGACGCCGTCCGCTCGCCTACGAGAAAGCGACCGCTACGCGTCAGATTTCGACGAATGATCTCGGCTGAGGGCTGCGGATCGGCGGAGAAATCCTCGATCGCAATCGGAATAGGCGCCGTGATGCCCGAGGTGATGTCCACCTGGAGTTGAGACTCAGCGACCGATGGCCCAAAGACGCCGATCAGGGTTGCGCACAAGACCACCCATGCACCACCTGCGAATTTCTTTCTCTCAATCATTGGGTCTGAACCTCAACTCGATGTTGCGCTCGAAGAGTGACGGCTCCGGGGGCGGCGGCAGCGGCGACGCACGAAACACCGCCGCTTCGAGCGACTGTCGCACCGCCTCGTCGCCATTGCATTCTTTGACCTCGGCCCGGATCACCGTCCCGCCCGCCGCTTGCGTGACCGCGACTCGACAATCGAGACCCGCCTGCGCAGAGGGAGGCCGGATCCACGCACGCTGGACCCGCGCCTGGATGGCCGCCGCCCATTGCGCCGATAGCGAGGCTGCGCGGGCCGCGGCGGCGCGGCGCGCTTCGGCAGCTTCGGTCGCCGCGATTTCTTCGGAGAGCTCGCGCTGCAAGGCCGCTTCGCGCTCCGCGCGAACGCGTGCATCCTCCTTACGACGACGGTCCTCCGCATCGAGTTCCTCTTTCATCCGGCGCGCCTCCGCCTCGCGACGGGCCTGCTCTTCGAGGCGGTCGCGCTCGGCCTTGAGCTCTGCGTCCTTGAGTCGCTGCGCCTCTTGGCGTAACTGCGTCTCTTTGAGTACTTGCGCCTCCTTACGGGCCTGAGCTTCCTTCTCCCGCTTCGCGATATCGACCGGCTTCGGCTTCGGAGGTTCCGGCTTCTTGGGTTCCGGCTTCTTGGGTATCGGCGTGGGCTCAGGCTCGGGCTCGGGCTCGGGCTCGGGTTCGGGGGCTGACTCGGGTTCTTGTTTCTTTGGCGGCGCCCGCCGGGTGAGTCGGGCGAGTTCGTCCGCCTCGATGGCCACCGCCTCGATCGCCATGACCTGCGGCATCTCGGACTCGGCGCGCCAATTTCGAATGCCCAACAGGACGATCACCACGACCAACGCGACGTGCAATCCGATCGAAAGAAGATACGGCCGGAGGCGCGACATCACGCTCGACATGGACGTCTCAACGCGCGCCTCGCACGGTCACGGGGTCGGTCAGAAAGCCCACCTTCCGAGCACCTGCACTTTGCAGCAGCACCATCGCCTCGACCACGCGCCCATATGGGACTTCGCGATCGCCTTTGACGAACACCGGTACACCCGGTGCGCTGCGTAGCACCGCCGCCACGCGCGCCTGCAACAGCGTATCGGCGAGCGGCTCGGACGGATCATCACCTTCGTTGAGATAAAGACGACCTTGGCGATCGACCGAGACGACGAGCGGCGGCCGATCCTGCAGGTCGGCGGGATCGATCGCTTGCGCCGCCGCATCGGGCAAGTCGACCTTGACGCCTTGCGTAAGCAGCGGCGCCGTCACCATGAAAATGATGAGCAGCACCAGCATGACGTCGATGTAGGGCACGACGTTGATTTCGCTCATGGGTTTTCGGCTGCGGCCCGGTTGCGGCATGGCGCGACTCCGACTCAGCCCGCATCACGCGTCGCATGACGCTGCAGGATCGTCGAGAACTCTTCCATGAACGCGTCGTAGCGCGATTCGATTCGCCAAACTTGATCGGCAAAACGGTTGTAGGCCACCACCGCCGGAATTGCGGCGAAAAGACCGATGGCCGTCGCAACGAGCGCCTCCGCGATGCCGGGCGCCACGGTCGCGAGCGTCGCCTGCTGCACCGAGCCCAGCCCCACGAAGGCATGCATGATGCCCCACACCGTACCGAAGAGACCCACGTAAGGACTCGTCGAGCCCACCGTTGCGAGCGTCGACAAACTCTTTTCGAGATATTCGATTTCCTTGATCTGCTGTGCCTTCATCGCCCGGCGTGCACCTTCGAGCAATAAATCGACGGCGCTCTCGCCCTGCTGACGCAGGCGGGCGAATTCACGAAAACCCGTGCGGAAAATGCTGTCGATACCGACAGGATTGCCGCGAGCCTCGATGCTTTTGTAGAGATTGGAGAGATCTCCGCCCGACCAGAAATCGCGCTCGAATCGCGTCAGGTCGTCCTTGGCCCGGCCGAGGACCGCTCGCTTCTTGAAGATGATGCTCCACGAGTAGATCGACGCCATCACCAGCAAGAGCATGACCGCCTGCACGATGATGGTGGCCTCGAGAATGAGCTTCAGGATGGACAGATCATTCACGACAGATACTCCCCTATGCGGCGCGGCCGCAACGTTTTCGCATCGACACAAACCACTCGGACTCGCGCCTCGATGAGCAGTTCCCGATCGGCCGGATGGAGCGGATCGCCCCCCGCAGCCGATTCGCGCCAAATTTTTTGATCGAAGATCGCGGTGGTTCTACCCTCGGGCTGCATCGCACAGGTCACGACCAGCGCATCGTCGAGGCGAGCCGCGGCTTTGTAGTCGATGGAAAGCCCGAGAACCATGAACTGGACACCTTGGCTCGCCGCAAGCTCCCGCTGCGCGATGCCCCGGACTCGCAACCACTCCGTCCGACAGCGCTCGAGAAACCGAAGGTAATTGGCGTAGTACACGACACCACCCGCGTCGGTGTCCTCCCAGTACACGCGTACGGGCCACTCGAATGCGCTCAAGTGCCCTCCTCGAAAATCGGCATCGCACCGGTCGGACGCTGTGGAGGCGTCAGGCCAAAGTGAAGATACGCGGTGCGCGTAGCGATCCGCCCTCGCGCCGTGCGCATCAAAAAGCCTTGCTGGATGAGAAACGGCTCGATGACGTCCTCGAGCGTGCCGCGTTCCTCACCAACGGCCGCCGCCAAGCTGTCGATGCCGACCGGCCCGCCATCGAACTTCTCGATGATGGTCGTGAGCAACTTGCGGTCGAGCATGTCGAATCCGACCGGATCGACCTCGAGCAGATCGAGCGCCGCTACGGCAAGCGTCGATGTGATGGTCCCGTCGCCCTTGACCTGCGCGTAGTCGCGCGCGCGGCGGAGCAAACGATTGGCGATACGCGGCGTGCCGCGTGAGCGCTCGGCGATACGCAATGCACCGTCGGGATCGAGCGGCACCCCGAGGATACCGGCCGAGCGTTGTACGACACTTTTGAGATCGGGTACGTCGTAGAACTCGAGTCGTTGCACGATGCCGAATCGATCGCGCAGCGGCGAAGTCAGCAGCCCCGCGCGCGTCGTCGCACCCACCAAAGTAAAGGGCGGCAACGATAACTTGATGGATCGGGCCGCGGGACCTTCACCGATCATGATGTCGAGTTGGTAATCCTCCATCGCAGGATAGAGAACCTCTTCGACGATCGGCGAGAGGCGATGGATCTCATCGACGAAGAGCACGTCACGCGGCTGCAAATTGGTGAGGATCGCCGCCAGATCGCCGGGGCGCTCGAGCACCGGGCCGGAGGTCTGCCGCAAGCTGACGCCGAGTTCGGTCGCGAGAATATTGGCGAGCGACGTCTTGCCGAGACCCGGCGGTCCGAAGATCAACACGTGATCGAGGGCTTCGGACCGCGCACGCGCCGCGCTCACGAAAATCTCGAGCTGCTCCTTGACGGGTCTCTGTCCGACGAAGTCAGAAAGGCGCTTCGGACGTATCGCCCGATCGATGGCCTCTTCTTCGCGCCCCCCTTCCGCACTCACCAGTCGTTCAGTCATCGGAGTGCTCCCTGCAATGCACGACGGATGAGTTCTTCGGTGCCTTCGCTGCCTGCGCCCGCGACGGCCTTGATCAGTCGAGTCGCCTCGGCGGGTTTGTAGCCAAGCGATACGAGGGCCGCAAAGGCCTCGCCTTCGGCACCGCCTGCCGTCGCCTCCACCGGAAGCGAAACACCCATCGCGTCGACAGAAAGTCGATCGCGCATTTCGATGACGAGCCGCTCGGCTGTCTTTCGGCCGACACCGGGAATCTTGGTGAGCGCGGTGACATCGTTGGACGTCACGCAGGCGGCGAAGCCCTCGGCCGAGGTACCCGAGAGAATGGCGAGCGCAATCTTTGGACCCACTCCCGATACTTTGAGCAAATTACGAAAGAGATGGCGTTCGGCCACCGTCGCGAAACCGTAGAGGATATGCGCGTCCTCCCGCACGACGAGGTGCGTCACCAATCGCACCTCTTCGCCGACCGCCGGTAGGCCATAAAAGGTCGACATCGGCGCCTCGAGTTCGTAGCCGACTCCACCGACCTCAATGAGCAACTGAGGCGGAGCTTTCACTGCGATACGACCACGCAAGGAGCCGATCATCCGGCGACTCCTCGATGACCCGCGATGAGCCCGGCCAACTTTCGATGCTGCGCGTGACACAACGCGACCGCGAGCGCATCGGCGGCATCTGAAGTCAGACGGCCCTCCACTTTGAGCAGCGTTCGCATCATGTGCGCCACTTGCAGTTTGTCGGCACCACCGAACCCCACGGTCGCGAGCTTGATCGCCCGGGGCGCGTACTCGGCGATCTCGTATTCACCGAGCGCGGACAAGGCCGCGCCGCGCGCTTGCCCCAGCTTGAGCGCGCTGTCGATGTTGCGATTGACGAAAACTTTTTCGATGGCCACTTCTCCGGGTGAATGTTCGAGCACCAGCGCGCGAACGCCTTCGTGGATGCGGGAGAGCCGAGTGGAGATCGACAGTCCGTCGACCTCGATACGCCCGTGCGTCACGCAACGACAGTCGGGCCCGTCCACGTCGATGATGCCGTAGCCAAGCCGACGGGAGCCGGGGTCGATCCCGAGGATGCGGCAGCTCGGCGACACGGCCGTCGTCGGCGCCTCGATCGCGCCGGAGGACTCCGGATCGTAGCTACGCCAGGACTTGGACCGATATCGCGCCATGCGCTCGCGACCCCGAGGATGCGCTGAAAAGCGACCGGCCTATGATAGCCGGAAACCCTCAGCGATTCGGCATGTCGATGGCGCGCTTGTCGGCTGCGAGAGCCGCCTCATGCAGGGCCTCGGACAAGGTCGGATGCGCATGGATCGTTCGCTGTAAATCCTCGGCGCTCGCCGAGTACTCCATGGCGAGCACCGCCTCGGCGATCAGTTCGCCCGCCATCGGACCGATGATGTGCACACCCAAGATCTGGTCGTCGTCCTTCGCGGCGATCAACTTGGCAAAGCCCTGACTGGCCTCCATGGCACGCGCTCGACCGCTCGCAAGGAACGGGAAACTGCCGACCTTGTACGCCCGACCACTCGCCTTGACCTGCTCTTCGGTCTGACCGACCCATGCAATCTCGGGCGCCGTGTAAATCACCGAGGGAATCGTCTCGTAGTTCACGTGGGAGTAAAGACCGGCGATGCGATCGGCGACCGCAACACCCTCTTCCTTGCCCTTGTGCGCGAGCATGGGACCGCGCACGCAGTCCCCAACCGCCCAGACATTCTCGGCGCCGGTATGGCAATGATCGTCGACCTTGATGAACCCGCGCTCGTCGATGACGACACCCGTGCCTTCACCAAGCAGATTGGCCGTATGCGGACGTCGGCCGATGCAGACGACGAGTTTGTCGACGTTGAGCGAGTGCGAGGCACCGGCCTCGTCGGTGTAACTCACCTGCACTTCACCCTTCACCACCGTCGCACCTGAAACCTTGGCTCCGAGTCGGATGTCGAGCCCCTGCTTCTTGAAGTGCTTCATGGCCTCCTTCGCAAGCTGCTGATCCGCCATCGCGAGAAAGCTCGGCATGGCCTCGAGCACGACGACATCAGCGCCAAGACGACGCCACACGCTGCCGAGTTCGAGCCCGATCACGCCCGCACCGATCACGCCGAGCCGCTTTGGTACCGAGTCGAACTCGAGCGCGCCCCAACTATCGACGATGTGCTGACCGTCGAAGGCCGCCGTCTTGAGGGGCGTCGGCTGCGAACCGCTCGCGAGCACCACGTGCTTGGCGGAGAGCGTCTTGACGCTGCCGTCGTGGGCCGTGAACTCGACTTTTCGACCTGCGAGCAATTTGCCGTGACCCTGCATCGCGGTGACGCCGGCCGCCTTCAGCAACTGCACGATACCGCCCGTCATGTTCTTCACGATGCCGGCCTTGCGCTTTTGCATCGCCGCGATGTCCATGGCGACCGGACCCGTCTTGATCCCGTGCGAGGCAAACTCCGCCTGAGCGCGATGAAAGAGCTCGGAGGATTCGAGCAACGCTTTCGAGGGAATGCAGCCCGCATTGAGGCAGGTACCTCCGAACGTGGCGCTACCATCGTAATTCTTCCATTCGTCGATACAGGCGACCTTCAGGCCGTTCTGACCCGCACGAATGGCTGCCGGGTATCCGGCAGGACCGCCGCCGATGACGATGACGTCGTAATCACTCATGATTTTCTTCCGCTGATGTCAGAGGCCGAGCAGGATACGGCCCGGATCTTCGAGGCAATCTTTGATCGCGACCAGGAACTGCACCGCTTCGCGTCCATCGATGATGCGATGGTCGTAGCTCACCGCGAGATACATCATCGGCCGAACGACGATCTGCCCGTCGATCACGACCGGGCGTTCCTGAATCTTGTGCATACCGAGGATCGCGCTCTGCGGCGCGTTGACGATCGGTGTCGAAAGCAACGAGCCGAACACCCCGCCGTTCGTCACGGTGAAGGTACCTCCTTGCAGTTCCTCGATCGTCAGCGATCCCGAACGGGCCCGCGTACCGAAGTCGGCGATCTGACGCTCGATCTCGGCGAAGCCGAGGTTCTCCGCGTTGCGCACCACCGGCACCACGAGGCCGCGGTCGGTCGATACCGCAACGCCGATGTCGTAATACTCGTGATAGACGATGTCGCTGCCATCCACGGCCGCATTCATCAGCGGCACCTTGCGCAGCGCCTCGATGCTCGCCTTGACGAAGAACGACATGAAGCCGAGCTTCACACCGTGCTGCTTCTCGAAACGATCCTTGTGCCGGGCTCGAAGCTCGTTGATCGCCGTGAGATCCACCTCGTTGAAGGTCGTAAGCAACGCGGCCGTGTGCTGCGCCTGGACGAGACGCTCAGCGATGCGTTGGCGAAGCCGCGTCATCGGCACGCGCTGCTCGGCGCGAGGGCCTGACGGCACTGCCTTGCCCGCCGATGCACTCTTCGTGGGCGCCGATGCGGGAGCCGATGCG
>JBIJCL010000060.1:0-8756 GCA_044344725.1 Steroidobacteraceae bacterium
CGCGGGTAACGGACAATTCGGACAGTCGTTGACGAATGGGCTCGCACTCAATTCGCCTCTGGGTCAAATTTTCGGAGTCGCCACCGACTCGAGCGGCAACGTCTACATCAGCGAGACGACGAGCAGCCGTATCAGCCGCATCAATCCGACCAGCGGCGAGATCAGGGCGATCGCCGGCGGTCGAATCGGATATGAAGGCGATGGCGGCAGCGCCCTCGACGCGGCGCTCAACGCCGCGCAAGGTATCTCCTTCGATCGACGCGGCAATTTGTATTTCGCGGATCGTGCGAACCACCGCATTCGAGTCGTGCTGTGCGCGGCACCGCCCGAGTCGGGCGAGGTCTCCGATTGCGACGCGAATGCGACGCCAAGTGCGAATCGACGTGTGCTCGTGCAATGGAACCAAACGGGCGTCGATCAGTGTGAGGCGGTCGGTGCATGGTCGGGCCCGCGGGCGATCAGCGGTGCCGAGTGGCTGTCCGTCCCGAGCAGCGGCGAGCAGGTCTACGCCCTGCGCTGCACGAAGTCGGATGGATCCATCTCGCTGCATGAGGCGACCATCAACGGAACCACCATCGTCGAAAAACCGTTGATCAGCGCGCGCTTGAGCGGTGACTCGCTGACGTTTGGAACCGTTCGGGTCGGCGAGAGCAGCGCCGTTCAAAAATTGACTCTGACGAACAGCGGCTCGCAGGCGATTTCGCTCGATCCGATCGCGAAAACGGGCGATGGTGCCGATTCGTTCATCGTCGAGTCGCGCTGCGGGAGCACTCTCGCAGCAGGATCGACATGTGAGATCGATGTCACGTTCAAGCCGAACTCGTCGGGCGATAAGCGCGCGCAGTTGGTGGCGGGCAGCGGCTCGTTGAAGCTGTCTGCGAATCTGTCTGGCTTGGCAGAGACGCCGCCGGCCACGGCCGGAAGTATCTCGGTGTCGACGTCGAGCCTCGTGTTCGGTTCGGTACGCGTGGGCTCCTTCAGTTGGACCCGATCCGTCATCGTCAAGAATGTGGGCGCATCGCCGGTGTCGGTGACCTCATCGATTCTCGGGCTCGCTGCCGATGAAATGACCGTTGGCAACACCTCTTGCTTGAGCTCTATCAACGCGGGTGCAGAGTGCTCGTTGGGTCTCACCTTGAGGCCGAAGTCGCTCGGTTCGAAGCAAGGTCAACTCCGCCTTGCGACGTCGACCGGCGAGTTGATCGTCGAGCTTCGCGGTCGAGCGGGTCAGTCAGAGAACCAATTCATTTGCCGCGCTGATCCCGCGCAGACCGAGCCGTTGCCGGCCACCGGCGTCGTCGACATCACGGCGAACAGCAAGTCGAACTCGAATGCTGCGACTCAGGAATTTTGGCTGGATCAGACGCCGTTTCCTGAAGCCTCCAGCTATCAGGCTGAACTGAAATGGGAAGTCGGAGGGGCGAACTCATCGACGCTCACGTGGGGCAATATCGCGTCGTCGGCGACTAAGTCCTGTGCACGGTTGACGTTCTCCGTGACCCCGTCGTCCGGGTCTCCCGGCCTTCAATCAACCGGCCCATGCGAGTATGCGCTCACGGCGCCTTTCGTCTCGGGTTCGAGCAAGGCTTTGATACGAGTGACGACGGATGGCCGTACCGTCAGCGATTCAGTCGTCATCGGTAATAGCAAACCCGATAAGACGCCGCTTGTCGCGAGCGGCGGAGTTGGTCGAGTGTCTCTGACTTGGCTGCGAGTCGAGGGTGCGACGGACTACGTGATCTACAAAATCGAGGGCGCTACGGCCACGCCGATCGCCGAGACGACCGAAACGTTCAAAGATTTGAACGACTTGGTCGAGGGGACGAGCTACACCTTCGCCGTCAAGGCACGCTCGAGCGCAGGTTCAAGTGCGTTCTCGAATCCGGTGACGGTGACACCGCGATCGGTGATGGCCGTCAACGTGCAGATCGACGATATCGTCGTCAATCAGGCGGTCGAGGTCGGTACGGGCGCCACGACGAAACTGATCGCGGGCAAGCCCGGCATCGTGCAGGCCTATCTCAAAGTCTCCGGAGATGTTGTCGGCCATCTCGGCTACCTCACGCTCGAAGCGCCGGGATTGGAGACGATTTCGATGGTCGGGCCGCTCATGAATACCCCGTTGTCGACGGGGGCGGGCGCCTCGTGCGTGGCGACATTCGATCTTCGGGACGATGCCAGCACTTGGTTCGCAAGTGGCTCACGCTCGCTCAAGGCTCAGGCGCAGCTCGTCAGCACTTCGCCACCGACACCGGTGTCGGCGTCGAAAGTCTTCACGTTCGTCGACGAACGTCCGCTCTACGTGAAGCTGATACCCGTGAACTCCGTTCGAGGTAATCCGACGTCGGCCGAAATCGAATTGGCCAAGACGTCGATCGAGAAACAGCTGAAAGCGATGTACCCGAACCGCAGTCCGCAGATCGTGTTGTCGGCGGCGCCTTACCAGTTCACGGGTACGGATCCCGGTAGCAATTTCTTGAGTGAGTTACTTCCGAAGATCAGAGATGTCCGATCGGCGGAGTTGTCGAATGCCGGTTGCGACCGCTTTTACTATGGGCTCCACAAAGACAATAAATCTTTGGGCTCTAGAGCTGTGGGTTTGGCGTATACGCCGCCGGTATCTTCGGTCGTGGCCAATTCGTGCCCACCGTTGGCCGGTGTCGGAGTCATCGAGTACCCGGAGACCGTGGATACGACCGCCCATGAAATCGGCCATAACCACGGACGTATCCATGTGGCAAGCAGTGGCGAGACCAACGACAACTGCGGTTCACCGGAGAATACCGATTCGGGATATCCCTACCTCAAGGGCCGGATCGGCGTGACCGGTTACGACAGTGCGGACCATCGCTCGCTGTCGAAAAATTTGTATCACGACATTATGAGTTACTGCCGTCGGAATTGGATTTCCGATTATCAGTATCGAGCCCTCAGGACTTTCCAGGAGGCTCTGTCGGTTCTGGCGCCTGCATCGGCCTCGATGGTCGAGGCGAGGATGTCATCCGATGCCGGCGGCGTGCTGTTCAGCGGATCGATCGATGTCCGAGGGGTCTGGAGGCTCGGATCTCGACTCGCGCTCGGCGGACGTCGCGCGGTAGCAGACGACGCATCGCGTGGATTCGTCGCTCGGCTCGTTCTGACGGATGGCACCGAACAGACCCTTCCTCTGGAGATCGTCGATATCGATCACACGGCCCAACGTGATTTCTCGATTTGGTTACCCAATGATTTGGCGGCCAAAGAAATCGTCGTTCGGTCGAGCGACGGCAGTGTCGTCTTCCGTCTGGATGTCTCGACCGAGCGTATGGCTTCGGCACTCAGCACGGAGGCGGGCTATCGCGTCGTCGGATCGACGGTCGAGATCTTGCCGTGGGGCTCAGGTGACCGTTTGGTGATTCGTGTTCGCGGAAACGAGCGCGAGTTCGTCGCCAACGACGGAGGCTCCGAGACATTGCGTCTCGCGTTCAAACCCGGCGATGTCTTCGAGGTGGTTGCCACCACGACGGAACGTCGGATGGTGATCGGCCCGCTCGATGGCGACGCGTCCTCTCGATTGATCGACTCCTCCTCTGCGGCACGGGTGGTTTCGCCCGTAGTCACCGGAGATTCTTCGACGAGCGGTGGATCAGCGGGTTCGAATAGCGCGTCTCAGGGCGTCGTTGGAGCGCCCTCGGCGACTTCGACGCAGCTCGATTCGAGCGCGACGACGGAAGACGGGTCGGCGACGGTCTCTGCTTTCGAGACATCCGTCTCGGAAGACCCGATGACCGGAAGTCGTTACGTGCTGTCACGGTCAACCCAGCCGGGGATCGGCGGATACGCTTGGGTGCTCGGTTATCGCTCGGGCTCCGGGGCGCTGCTCAATCAATGGGGTCTTCGGTCTACGGCCGGCGTGCTCTGGCGCCGTGACGATACCTCTCGGTTGCTCGGTACGTCGGGTTGGGTTGCCGTGTGCTCGAATCGAGTCTGGGTGATCCGCGACGGTTATCAGCTCTTGGCCGGTCTCACCGACCTCGGATTGATCAACCGCAGCGAACGGGAGATCCCGATCGGCTCGGGTGAACCTGCGAAGGTCGTCGAATCGGTGTCCTGCCGTCTCGATGGCCGAGGCATCACGGTGACTGGATACGCACTGCCGGTGTCAGCGGATTCCCCGGCGCTGCGGCTGGGACCGGTCGCGTCAACCCGCTTTGAAGTCGATGTGGATGAGAGCGGCTCTTCGTCGGGCGAGCGATCTGCGATATCCGAGTTCGACCTCAATAAGTATTGCGCAAATCCTGTTGCAGCAGAGCGACAGGCATTTTGTGCGCAGGCGGGCATAGGGCCAAATTAGTGTTTCTTTGCACTCGTTTGGTATTTCTTGACACAGTTTTCGGCTTGCAGGGACTGCCCTGCCGAAATAAGATAGCGGTTGTTGTATTTCAATTTCAGGATCTCAAAAATGAATAATCCCTCCTTGCTCAAAAAGACTCCGATGACCGTTGCCTTGGCTGTCAGCATGTTGCTGGCGGGGGCCTCCGTGCCGTCGATGGCTCAGGATCCTGGTGCCAATGGGGATCCGGGCACGGGTGTCAGCACGGGTGATGAGACCTGCGAAGGCGGGATCGGCGGCGACGGTGGCCTTGCGGGCGAAACGGACGGCGGCGACGGCGGCGACGGCGGTAACGGCGGTAACGGCGGTAACGCGAACGGTATCGGTGGCGTCTGCGCAGCCGGCGGTGACGGTGGCAAGGGTGGCAACGGTGGTAACGGCGGAGCGGATGGCGCCGATGGCGAGGCCGATGGCGAACCCGGCGACGATGGCGACGAGGGCGACGGCCCGGACGAACAAGGTGAAGGAATTGTTTCTGGTACCGCAGGCACTGCAGGCGAGGGCGGAGCGGGCGGTCTAGGCGGCAAGGCCTCGTTGGGTGGTAGGGGCGCAGCCGGCGGAGCCGGCGGAGCCGGAGCCAACGGGACAAACGCGTCTTGCACTGATCCCGTGACGGGCGAGGCAACGTGCACCCCGGGTATTGCCGGTGGCAATGGTGGCGCGGGCGGCAACGGTGGCAACGGTGGTGACGGCGCCAACGGCGGCGACGGCGGCAAGGGCGGTAAGGGTGGTAAAGCAGGTAGCGTAGTGGCCTCCACTTCAACCTCGATCGCATTCGGCAACGGCGGCAACGGCACTGTCGGCGGCAACGGCGGCAACGGCGGTGACGCTACCGATGGCCTGGGCGGCGGACTGGGCGCCAACGGCAGTGACGCTACGGGAGCCACCGACGGCAAAGCCGGGTCCAATGGCTTTGATGGTGCCGACGGCAAGGCTGGCGAGGCCGGCGCCGACGGGTTGGCGGGAATTGCAGGCGGTTCGGTGCTCTCCACGGGTGCAGGAACGATTGCCATCGGCAGCGCCGACGGCATCTATAACGGCGCTCAGGCGACCGCGAACGGCGCGGTAGCGATCGGCTCCGGTGTGGCCTCGGCCCAGCAAAACGGTGCGGCCGCGAGCGGCGTCAACAGCGTCGCCATCGGTTCGGCCTCTTCGGCTAGCGCGAGCGGGTCGGTTGCGATCGGCACGGGCGCGATCGTCGGTGCAGGTGCAACCAATTCGGTTGCGATTGGCGCCGGTGCCACGGCAACCTCGGCCAACCAGATCGTTCTCGGTTCGGCGGCTCACACCGTCGTGGTCTCTGGCGGCCTCCAAGTGGCGGGTGACTCGAGCCTCGGCGGCGATGTCGAAGTCGCTGGCGATGTCGATGTGGCGGGAGACCTCAACGTTGAGGGTGGCGCTAGCTTCGGTGGCAACGTGGCCATGAACGGCAACCGCATCACCGGCTTGGCTGACGGCGAAGAGGCGACTGATGCCGCGACCGTGGGTCAGATGGAGGCGGCTGACGCGATTTTGGCGGATGCCATCGTCACGGAAGCTCTTGCTCGCTCGACGGCCGATACGACCCTGCAGAACAACATCAATGCGGAGAATGCTGCTCGCAGGGCGGCTGACACGACCCTGCAGACCAACATCACCGCGGAAGCCACGGCGCGTGCCGCAGCCGACACGACCCTGCAGAACAACATCAACACGGAAATCGCCGCGCGCACGGCAGCCGATGCGACTCTGCAAAACAACATCAACACGGTGAACAACCGTGTGACGCAGTTGGGTGAGCGTGTCGACTCGCTGACCAAGGAAAGCCGTCAGGGTATCGCCATGGCGATGGCGCTGGCTGCGATCCCGACGGTCAACTACGGCAAGTTCAGCCTCGGCGTCGGTGTGGGTACGTTCGCGTCCGAAACGGCCGCCGCGCTCGGCGTCGACTTCGTGATCAGCGAGCGTGTCAAGTTCAAGGTGGGCTTCACCACGACTGGCGACGAGTCGGGTGGCTCGGCAGGTTTCGCGATCGGCTTCTAAGTCGATCCGCAACTTCGCGATCTGAAAGACGGCCCCTCTCACGAGGGGCCGTTTTTTTTGATCCTTTAGAACCTGCGACGCTCTTGAGCGAGCCGTCGTAAGTCGGACGCGAACCGATCGATCTCGAGACTCGGCTGCGCGATGAGCCGCAGCTGATTGTCGCGGTCGTAGACGTAGATCGTGGCGGAATGGTCGATGGTGTAGTCGTCGCCCGTCGTCGGAACCTTCACGGCAATGGCATGGAACGCCTTGACCACCTTCTCGAGATCGGCGGGCTCGGGTCGTAGCCCGATGAACGACTCATCGAAACTTTTGACGTAGGCACCCAAGCGGTCTGGGGTATCACGCTCGGGGTCGACGCTGACGAGCAGAACCTGCACTTTGTCCGCGTCCTCGCCGAGCGCGCTGCGCACCTGACGCAGACGCATGAGCGTGGTGGGACACACGTCTGGACAGCGCGTGAAGCCAAAGAAAACGAGCGTGACCTGACCTTTGAAGTCGTCGATGCGACGAATCTTTCCCTCGGTGTCGGGGATGCCGAGCCCTCGACCATACGCCAGGTTCGAAACCTCGGTCGCGTTGAACGGCGGCGGCGGGGGTGAGCAGGCGGTCGCGAGTACCGAGGTGAGCAGGGCGAGCGCGAGAGGTCTGGACCTCATCGGGTCCGCGCTTCGACGCTGAACTCGACTTTGACCTCGCCGGTCTTGGCGAAGCGCAGCGTGACGGGGAAGGTACTGCCCGCGACGAGCGGCGCGCTGATTTCCATGAACATTAGATGCAGACCGCCTGGCTGCAAGACGACACGGCCGCCCGCCGGAATGGCGAGACCGCCTTCCACCGGACGCATACGCATGACCCCGCCGTCCATAGTCATGGAATGAATCTGCACCTCGCGAGCGATGGGGGTGCTCGCAGAGATCAGACGGTCTTCATCGTCGCCCTGATGGGCGATGGTCATGAATCCGCCGCCAACGGTTTGACCCGGCGCGGTCGCACGCGCCCAGGGGCGCTCGATGGTGATGGGACCTGCAGCGATAGCATGTCCGAGCGAGGCGACGAGAACGACGGCAGCGAGCAAGAATTTCATGGGGCGGATTATATCGGGCAGAATGATGCGATGAGTAAAGCACGGCAAATCGTCGGCGCGCTCGTGTTCTACGGGCGATTCGCGGCCTCGTTCTCGCAAGTGGGCTATCTCGTGCGACGAACATTCTGGCCCCCGTTCAAGCCGGATTTTCGTGGCCAACGCTGGCTCGTGACGGGCGGCTCCGGTGGACTCGGTCGCCAAATGGTTTGGGAGGCGTTGCAAGGCGGCGCTACGGTCATTGCGGCGGCACGCAACGAGCAAAAGCTCCGAGAACTGGCATCGGATGCCTCGATGGCGGGGCTGTCGGGGCTCGAGATCGAGCGCTGCGATTTCACCTCCATGAGCGACACGCGCCAACTCGTCGAGCGGCTGTCGTCGCGAGGAGGCCGAATCGATGTGCTCATGAACAACGTCGGCGTGATGAACGATGAGCTTGTCATTACCCCGGAAGGTCTCGAGGCGTCATTTGCGTCGAACCTACTCGCGCATTACGTACTCACCGAAGGGTTGATCGAACGGGGCGTACTCGGAGAACGCAGCACGGTGATCAATATCACCTCGGGCGGTGGGTACAGTGTGCCGCTCTCTCTGGCGCTACTGAACGTGACCGATCCGGCGCGGTTCAGCGGGGTGGTGGCCTATGCGGCGCACAAGCGGGCGCAGATATCTTTGACATCGTTCTGGCGCAGTCAGCACGGTGGAAAAGGCGTGGGTTTTTACGTCATGCATCCGGGCTGGGCGGACACGGCCGGTGTGCAGCGTTCGCTGCCTCGGTTCCGCCGATTGTTCAGGCCGGTGTTGCGCGATGCGCGCTCGGGCGCGGATACCGCACTTTGGCTTGCAGCGACTCGGCCGAGCCAGCCTTCGCATGAACTCGTCTGGTTCGATCGAAAAATCCGCGCTGCTCACGCGTTTGCCTACACGCAGGTCACCGCAGACACCGCAGCCGATCTCGCGAATTACCTTGCGAGCATCTCCCGCTCGAGCGTGCGCGAGGAGAGATAAAAGCACCAGGCTGCGGGCAGCATGAAGAGGGCGGTCAGGGACATGGAGTTCTGCAGGCCCTCGGCATACACCATCGTGCAAATGATTTGCTGATCGGGCGAGAGCAGCGACGCGGATTTGGGATTGCAGGCGCTGACGCTCAGTATGTCGGCGACCCCTCTCGCCTCGAGTGCTGCGCCCATGAAGCCATCGCTCATCACGCCGACGATTTGCGGGCCAAGTCCGTTGCCCACGAGCGCGATGATGAACAACATGATCGCGATGGCAGAG
>JBIJCL010000061.1:0-8743 GCA_044344725.1 Steroidobacteraceae bacterium
AAAACTACCTCGCCGCCCAGATCGATGACGGCCTGCACCTTGATCTGAGGCGTGGTCACCGGCATCACGATGAGCGATGGGATGTTACGACGAGTGGCTGCGAGCGCGACGCCCTGCGCGTGGTTGCCTGCGGAGGCGCAAATCACTCCGCGCGAGGCGACTTCCTCTGGCAGACGAGAAATCTTGTTGTAGGCCCCTCGCAACTTGAAGGAAAAAACCGGCTGCAGATCTTCGCGCTTGAGAAGAATTTCGTTTCCGAGGCGTCGCGACAGACGACCTGCACGCTCCAAGGGTGATTCGATCGCAACTTCATACACGCGCGCATTCAAGATGCGTTCGACATAATCGGCTTTGGTCAGCGCGCTCATGCGAAGCAGCATAACCGAGGAACGCGCGCCGGATATACTGCATTCCCTCTATGCGGCACGTCTGGACTCTCACGATCGCTCAAGCGTTTGCAGCTTGCAGCACCATCACTCTCGTCACGTTCGGCGGCATCGTCGGAACCCATATGGCACCGACACCCGCGCTGGCGACGCTGCCGCTGTCGATGTCGGTAGTCGGCCTCGCAGCGATGTCCATTCCGGCTGCTCTGCTCATGCAACGGATCGGCAGACGCCCCGCCTTCATCGGCAGTGCACTGATGGCGGCTCTGGCGGCACTACTCTGCGCGTATGCGATTCTCCATGACGAGTTCGCTCTATTCTGCTTCGCAGGACTGCTCATCGGAGGCAATATGGCTTTCGTGCAGCAGTACCGGTTCGCTGCGATCGAATTCGTGAGCCCGGGGGATGCGGGGCGCGCAGCCTCCACCGTGATGATCGGAACATTGATCGCAGCGTTCGTCGGCCCGACACTCGGCGGCGCTGTCAGTAATGTAGGCGGTTGGCCGCAGTACACGGCCTCGTTCATCGTGCTCGCCGGACTCTGTCTGTGTGCTGCGGCGGTATTGACTCGCTTGCCGTTCACCCCGGCGCCATCGAGAGCACAACAATCGTTGCCCTCGAGAGGCATCCTCGAATTGATTGCCGATCCGAGGTATCGCGTCGCCGTGCTCGCTGGGCTCTCGTCCTATGCAGTCATGAGTTTCATCATGACGGCGACACCGCTCAGCATGCACGTCCATGACGGCTTTTCGACCGGCGAGACCACGGCCGTCATCACAGGGCATCTGTTCGGGATGTACTTGCCTTCACTCGCGACCCCTTGGTTCGTCTCCAAACTCGGGATTCGCGGGATGATGCTGACGGGCATCGCCATCAATTTGGTCTGCATCCTCATCTGCGCGTTCGTCGGCCGGCATTTCTTGCACTATTTTTCGGCACTGCTTCTGCTCGGCGTTGGCTGGAACCTGCTTTTTGTCGGTGCCACCACCTTGCTGTCGTCAACCTATTCGGATAGCGAACGATTCCGAGCGCAGGGATTCAACGATTTCATGGTATTCGGATCACAAGCGCTCGCATCCCTGTCTGCCGGGGTCGCGATCGAAACGCTCGGTTGGGAGACACTCAACCTCGTAGCGCTGCCACTGCTGATCGTGGTGCTGTGGTCGATGAGGGGCGCCGTCATTCCTCGAACGTGATGATCACTTTGCCATCGCGGTCATTACCGGTTCGGGCGGCAAGGTCGCAGGCTTCGAGAATGCGCTTCAACGGAAAAACACCCGCAATGCGAGCGGTCAAGCTCCCTTCGGCCATGAGCGCAGCGAGCTCTGCATACATCTGACGCACCTGCGCCGACGTGCGATGACGAAACTGTCGCACGAAGCTGATGCCATGCAGCACGATCCCCTGACGAAACATCAGATAAAAATCGATCTCGCACGGTAAGCCACTCATCGCGCCGTAACACACAAGGGGTGAATCCGGCGCGAGACACTCGGCGATTCGCTGCGTCGCCGATCCTGCAACAGCATCTATTCCGAGTCGGATGGGATCTCTGCCCACGAGTTCTGCCACGCGCGTGGCGAGGTCGGGACCATCGAGCAACACGATATCGGCGCCCAAAGATTTCAACTCGTCGATCAGCTCGGGACGACGAACCACGTTGACCGAGCGCAACCCGCGCCGATGCGCCAACTGTATGACGTAACGCCCACAACTCGAGTTGGCAGCGTTTTGGATCAACCAATCACCGGGACTCAGTTCGGCGAAATCCTCCAACAAGACCCAAGCAGTCGGCCCATTGACCGTCAAAAGACTCAGTTGATGCGGATCGCCCTCAGGCGCCGGCATGCAGGCCTCCGCACGACAACGCACCTCTTCTCGAAAGGTGCCACTGCCGAGTGCAGGGAAGACCCGTTCGCCCACATGCATCGAGACGACGCCCTCGCCTACTCGGATGACGCGGCCGATACCTTCGTAACCGGGCGTACGTGGCAGCGGATAACGGAATCCCTCGGCTCCCGATATCGTGCGAAGGTCGGCGATGTGCATCGCGGCGGCCTCCATTTGAATCACGACTTCCCCGGGGCCAGGCTGTTCGGCCGGTACATCGAGCACGCGCAACACCTCGCGTGGCTCACCGTATTGATCGTGTATGGCGCGTTTCGGCATGCCCTGAGTGGGCCTCTTATAACGTGAGATCAGATGATCCCGCGTTCGGTCATCCGCGAAATGGCGTCTGCCTGACGTTGCTGGAAGTACGCACGATCCGGAATCACGAGCTTGCCGCCTTGTAGCAGTCCGTTGCGCCGTCGCAGATCGGCGGTCGCGAACGAGTCGGCAAACATCTCGAGTGCTTGTCGGGAGAGCATGTTCGCCATGGCAGGACGACGTCGATACGACCGAAGGCCTGCCATGTCGAGGAATCCCGACGCCACAGAGGAGTTGCCGGTACCGGCGACGACCATTTGATTGCCGTGGTAGTCGATGAGATCGGAGTAGCCGTTGCTCGAATCGACAGGAACGTCGATTCCGAGCAACGCCGCCGTGTTCGCAGACACGACATAGGCGAGATTCTCGAGCGCTCGGGCACGTCTTGCGATTTGTTTGATCGTGAGATTGGGTGAGGCCACTTCGCTCGTGGAGTGCAGGAATACTTCGGCGCCGCGAATGGCATGGGCGCGGGCCACTTCGGGATAGAGAATTTCTTCGGAGGCGATGGCCGCGAGTTTTCCGATGGTCGTATGAGCCACCGGAAACACGCCTTCGATTCCGTACAGATCGAGATATTTGTCCCAGACATCATGCGGCGTCGGAGCAAAGATCGAAATCAAGCGTCGATAAGTGAGTACTCGATTACCGGAAGGATCGAAGACCCAGCAGGCTTGGAAATAAATGCCGGGAAAATTCGGATCGGTTTCGTAGCCGTTGCCGGCCAGAAAGATGCCGTGCTTCTGCGACATGGCACCCAATCGTTCGTATTCCGGGCCGTCCGGTGCGATCGCACCCTTCGCCGCCCACTCGGGAATGGTCTCACCCCAGGGCGGACCGGACAGGATGTACTCCGGCAGCACGACGAGTTTGAGGTCAGCGCCTATCCAGCGCTTTGCACCGGCGATCGCCTGGTCGATTCGACCCAACGACGCACTCATGCGCGCTGCAGCAGACTCACGATCGCGGTCGGGGTGAACGCCGTCGCAATCGATTTGCAATGCCAGGGCGATGTAACGATCGAGGATGGAGCTGTTCATTTGAGGAGTTCCGTTAACCGAGCCTCTGCAAGATCGCTGAACGTATCGAGTTCAATGATGTTGCCGGCCTGAACGAGGAATCGATCGCACCAACGAACACGAGAGAAGGCGGTTCCGTCGGTCCATGATCCACTCATCTCGCCGCGAACATAGACGGCAAACCCTCCGGCAGCCTCGCAGGCCTCGAAGCTATCGCACTGCTTTCGGACTTCGCGATAGCGACTGGCGGCAAACACCGCAAACTCACCTAGGCTCGAAAATCGATGCCCTCCGGAGATGGTGATCCGATGCCCCGGAGCCATGAGTTTGGAGGCGGATTCGAGATCCCCCGACGCCATGGCATCGAACCATCGACGTACCAAATCGATGACATCGCCGCGCTCACCGCGCGCCGTACCCACGACGATCCTGCCTTCACCGAGGGTGGACATGTGTTTCCGGCCTTCCCTGATACTTCGACGAGTTGATGGACCGCCCAAGTATGCCCGAGCCCGCCGCTCACTGACGACCTGTAGCCATGGCCCGACTGTAGCCGTGGCGCGGGCAATGTCTTAGCCTTCATGCCGAACCTCAACCAGGGAATGCCCCATGAAGACGGTCAACCTTCGGAAATTTGCCCCCCGTTTGCTCCTGCTCTTGTGGCCCATATGGGCTGCCGCACCCTCGTTCGCCCAACCTACCCCGCCGGAAAGTCTGACGGCCGAACGCATGTGGTCGCTGGTCCGCCTCGGAGACACCGACATATCTCCCGATGGGCGTCTGGCCGTGGTGACCGTGACGCAATTCGATGTCAAAGAAAACAAGGGGGCGACGGATCTTTGGTTGTTCTCCACCGATGGTCGAACCTCACGTCGACTGACGAGCGACAAGGCCTCCGATTCTTCTCCGAGGTTCAGTCCCGACGGATCGATGATTGCCTTCGTCTCCAAACGCGGAGATGACGAGCAAGGCCAAATCTATGTCATACCGGTCGACGGCGGCGAAGCTCAGCGACTGACCGACGTTCCGACCGGCGCCAACGCACCGAAGTGGTTTCCGGATGGTCGGAAGATCGCGTTTGCATCGTCGATCTGGATCGATCTCGTTCGCTGGGAAGATCAGGCCAAACGCCTTAAAGAGCGTGACAAGAGCAAGATGTCTGCGCAGGTGTGGGACCGCGCTCCGATTTCTTATTGGGATCGATTCCTGGACGACCGTGAACCGCACCTGTTCTCCATCGAGATAACCGGGGGTGAGCCGATAGCCATCACCCGGCAGTCGGGCTTCCATCTGCCGAAATCGGAGTACTCGGACTCCACGTACGACATCTCGCCGGACGGTACCGAGATCACCTTCTCGACCGACACGGACAAAACCGGCATCGATTCGAACTTTGATCTGATTGCGCTCGACTCCTGTGGGTGCAAGCCCGCTCGCAATCTCACGGAGGACAATCGCGCCGACGACCGCTCGCCGATCTACAGCCCGGATGGAAAATGGCTGGCGTATACGGCGCAATCGATACCGGGTTTCTACGCCGATCGGGGCAAGCTTTTTTTGATCGACCGCACGACCAGCGAACGCCGTGATCTATCGCTCGATTTCGATCGGACAGTCTCCGGGCCGATTTGGCGCGCAGACTCGAAGGCGATCTACAGCGCCATCGACGATGCGGCCACCAACCGCGTGTACCGATTCGATCTCGCCGCGCCCGGCAAGCCCAAGGCCATCACCGGAGCCGGCAGCTTCGGCAATCTTTCAGTGGCTGCGACGACCGGCACACGCCCAGTCGCCGTGGCGCTTCGTCAATCGTTCAAGGAGCCGCCGACTTTGGTGCGCCTCGATCTTGGCAGCGGTGCAGCGACACAGCTGTCGAAGTTCAACGATGCGACGCTCGCGACAACCGCGCAGGGTCGAGTCGAGAGCGTGACGTATTCGGGCGCCGGTGGTGCACCGGTTCAAATGTGGGTCGTCTATCCCCCGGACTTCGATCCATCGAAGAAGTATCCGGTATTCATGTTGCTTCACGGCGGACCGCACAACGGCATTCAGGACGCGGTGCAATGGCGCTGGAACGCTCAGGTGTTCGCCAACTGGGGTTACATCGTCACCTGGCATAACTTCCACGGATCGAGCGGTTTCGGTCAAGCTTTCACCGATGCGATCAATCCCGATCGCATCACCAAGCCTTACGAAGACACCATCAAGGCAGCGGAGTGGCTGGCCGCCAAACCTTATGTCGATGCAGATCGCATGGTCGCCGGCGGAGGAAGCTACGGTGGTTTCCTCGCCAGCACGCTGCTTGGACGTGCCCATCCATTCAAAGCCTTGATCGCGCATGCGGCGGTGTACAACAACTTCACGCAGATCGGCGCCGATTACGGCGCTGAGCGGGATCGATTCTTTGAGTTCTGGGAGCGTCCCGAAGAGTTTGCTCGGTACTCACCGCATACGTCTGCAGGTAATTTTGCGACCCCTACGCTCGTCATCCATGGGCAGCTCGACATGAGGGTTCCCGTCAACCAGGGCATCGAGCTGTTCAACACCCTTCAAAAGCGTGGCGTCCCCTCGAAGTTTGTCTACTATCCGGACGAGAACCATTGGATTTTGAAGCCACAGAACTCTCTCTTCTGGTACAAGACGGTCAGGGAGTGGGTCGAAACTTACGCGCCGCCCGGCGCTCGTTGATCGGGGGTATTGCCCATGAAGAAGTTTTTGCTCGGTACGCTCAAGGCCGTCGGCGGGTTGATTTTCGCTCTCGTGTTGTTCGTACTCGCCTACTTCTTCTGGTTGAGCGGGTCGTCTCACGATCCGGTCAATGTCCGCACCGCGTCGAACTACGTCTCACCCGGCGGTCCGGTTCTCGTCTTCGGCGGAACACGCGGGACAGGTCTCGAAATTGTCCGCAAACTCCGTGAACGTGGCGAAGCCGTCACCGTCGCCGTGCGAAGCACCTCGAATACGGCAGAGCTTGAGAAGCTCGGCGTCAGCACGGTCATCGCCGATGCGCTGGACGCTGAGCAGGTGACGAACGCCGTGTCGTCGGGCGGTTACGCGGCGGTGATTTCCACGCTGGGCACGACACGCGGCGAGCAACACAAACGCCCGGACTACGTCGGTAATCGCAACGTCATCGACGCCGCCCAGGCCGCCGGCGTCAAACGCTTCGTCTTCATCACGGTGATCGGCGCAGGTGATTCTTCAGAGGCGGCTCCCGGGTTCTCGAAGCGTTTTTTGGCGGAAGTCATTTCGCTGAAGACCCGAGCCGAAGATCATCTTCGCGCGAGCGGTCTCGACTACACCATCATCCGCCCCGGTGGTCTCGGTGATGTCCCAGCGACCGGCACGGCCGTGCTGGTCGAAGACCCGAAGGCCTTCAGTTTCATAGGTCGCGCAGACCTTGCCGACCTTGCAGTGCAGGCCCTCGGAGATCCGTCAACCATCGGCAAGACTTACGCGGCGTACGATCCGAGCCGTAAGACCATGTCGAAGATGTATTTCTGATCCGACCTCACCACGGTAGTTCGCTACCGTCGTAGACCCAGAAACGTCCTGCCGTCTCGAGCGTTAACGCATCGATGACCTTACGCATGCCGGCGACGCTGGCGGGTGCATCGATATCCGCCTGAGGGCCACCGAGATCGGTGCGCACCCACCCCGGGTGCAATGCGGTCGCTGCAATGCCATGCGATTTTGCAAGATCGGTGGCCATCGACTTCATCATCGCATTGACGGCTGCTTTGCTCGCCCGATACGCATAGAGGCCTCCGATTCGATTGATACCCACTGACCCCAGCATGCTGGTCAGGGTGACGATCTTTTTTTGGTTCGATCGAGCAACATGCCCGACGAATGCCTCAGCCATTTTCATCGGACCGAATACATTGAGCCGGAAGATCGTTTCCCAGTCTTTGTAATCGGAGCGCCCGAAACTGCCGAAAGCTAGCCCGTCTTTTGCGAAACTCCCGTTGCCCATCGTGCCCGCAGAATTGAGCAATACGTCGATCGCCGTCCCATCGAGCTCGCGGGCCAGTCGATCGATGGCGGCATGATCCTCGACATCGAGCGACAGGACTTGCACTCGCCCGGCGTGCGCTGAGGCCATTGCCTGCAATGAGGGCGACGCGGCGGGATTGCGGGCACAAGCCAAAACGTTCCATCCGGCCTCCGCGTACTGATGTACGCATTCGAGCCCGAGCCCCCGTGATGTTCCGGTAATGAGAATGGTAGGCACGTCGATGTTCTCCGTGGGATAAGCTTTGTCCCCACTCTACGCGGCCTCGCAAACCGGCGACAACGAGCATGACAGACACGACCCACCCAACGGACTATCGGAAGCTGATCATTCATCGGATCACCGGCGACTTCCGTACCTCGACGCAGGTCGTCAAAGAAGTGTGGCGAGCGCCTCAGGCCGGAGAGGTCGTCATCCGCAACGAATTTGCCGGTGTCAACGCGATTTTCGACAAGAACCTCTGCCGAAACTCCGTGCGATACATCAAGGTCGATCCGCCGTTCGATATGGGTATCGAGTCCGTCGGTCGGATCGTCGCGGTAGGTCCCGGCGTGACTCGCGTACGTGAGGGCGATGCAGTCGCGGCTAGTCGCCTCGGCTCTGGGTACCGCGAGTACCAGATCGCCTCCGCAGGCAAAGTCATACCCGTACGCGAACCGACGGCAGAGACTCTCGCGCTCATTCCCACGGGAATCTCCGCGATGGTTGGACTCGAGCGAATCGGCGAAGTCCGCGATGGCGAGACCGTCGCCGTGTCCGCCGCAGCAGGCGGCCTCGGTCACTTCGTGGTGCAGTTTGCGAAGTTGCGCGGATGTCATGTCATCGGCATCACCGGCAGTGACGATAAAATCGAGTTGCTTCGCAAACTCGGCGTCGATCGACCCATCAACTATCGACGCGAGAATGTGCGCGAGGTTCTCGAGAAGGAGTACCCCAAGGGGATCGACGTCGCTTACGACTCGGTCGGCGGGGAGATCTTCGATGCGTTCGTTGATCATGTCGCCTTCCGCGGTCGTGTGGTCGTCAGTGGTCACACGTCGGATTTCGACAAGGACGTCGAGTTGGTCCCGCAAGTCCGCGCTTACCGCAAGCTCTACTGGAAGTCCGCTTCGATT